>SCQT01000010.1 GCA_004322015.1 Chitinophagaceae bacterium | reverse complement strand
AATAAACAATACATCAGGTCTCATAGCTAATACATCTTTTCTGATCCTTTTCTCCCCTTGAACAGAATTTTCACCACCGATGGAAGTAGTTATTACATTTACGACCGAATAAGGATATTTCTCATTCAACATCTTTAATACCAAAAACGAATATGCCTGAAGTCTGTGTACATAAGGGGTATTAGCATAGCCTGTAGGTACGGAATGACCGTGAAAGACCAGGTTAATAGTGCTGTTGTTCGGCCACTTTTTCTGTAATTCAGCTTTTATATTATTCAGATAAGCAGCAGGATCAGCTTGTGCGCTGCATTCCTTTACAGAATAAAGGAAAGAGAAAGAAACTAATAGATAACCAAGACTTCTTTTCATGATCTATTTCTTGAATAATTGATTAATTACGTTTAAGGCTTTCTCTAATACCTGCTTTCCTGCCATTGATCCAAATCTGCGATTGCCAATGTACCCTCTCGAGAGAGTAAACAGAACATGTAAAAAGACAATTAAAAATAAAGAGTCTGCTATATTTCTCATTCGCATTATGAATAATAGCATAAAGGTAAACAGCATATTAGGGTAATAAATAGCAATCTTTCCAAAATTAATGGATAATTTTACGGTCATGTTATCATCATTTATTATACGAAAAAAAGAAGGTTTCGAAGGAGAACGAGCCTGCATATTGCCTAATACAGTGAAACGTGGGCTGCAAAAAAGCAGTTTATGTAAAAATATTTACCTGACGGATATCGGATACTATCCCAAGGCGCTGTATCATAACAGGGAACGGCAGCATGGATGCAAGCAGTATATTCTCATTTATTGTATTCATGGTGAGGGATGGTATATTATCCATCACAAAACATATAAAGTAAAACCCAATCATTTTTTTATTTTACCTGAAAATGTGGGACATAAATATGGCGCCGATCCCAACAATCCATGGACTATATACTGGGTGCACTTTACAGGTCAAATGGCAGGCGAGTATTTTCGTTATCTGGCTGGCAATAAATCTTTCAGGCCCCATATGGTATTTCCTTCGGACGAACGGAACTTGCTCTTTGATGATATTATTCGTTATTCTTCCATGATCAATAATACAGATGCAGTTATCTATGCCAACAATTGCCTGTATAATTATCTCGCTTCTTTTAAAAATACTGTTTTCATAAAATCAGAAACAGAACGCAATCAAATAGATGCAGTAGATCATTGTATTGCATTGATGAAAGAAAACCTGGATAAGAACTTAAACCTTTTTGAAATATGCAAGA
This sequence comes from Chitinophagaceae bacterium, assembly GCA_004322015.1. Taxonomy (GTDB): domain Bacteria; phylum Bacteroidota; class Bacteroidia; order Chitinophagales; family Chitinophagaceae; genus FW021-bin31. Next base: position 10,252 of record SCQT01000010.1, on the reverse strand, counting down.
TGATGAATCTTTCCATTTCTCATTTGTCAACGTTGTTTAAAGAGAAAATGCATGACTCGCCATATAATTATTATATTTTTCTGAAAATACAACGCGCCTGCTATCTTTTATGGAATACGCCTATGAATATCAAAACTATTGCAGCACAGCTTGGCTATGAAGATCCTTACCATTTTTCACGCATATTTAAGAATGTGATGGGGCTTTCGCCAAAACAATTTCGGAACAGAGATCAATAACCTTTTCCGAAATGCTGTTATCCACATTTTTTCATTCAGTTTTGGTGGGGGAACAGACATTTTTCTGAATATCTTCTCTTATCACGAGAAAGACTTCATGAAATAATCAATTTCTGATATCCATACATTCTTTATGTCTGAAACACGTAATCACGTGGTCATTAACCATTCCTGCCGCCTGCATAAAGGCATAACATATAGTGGAACCCACAAACTTAAATCCTCTTTTTCTTAAATCTTCACTCATGGCATCGGATTCGGGGGAAGTGATAAAAGGTGCCTCACCAGGCTTTCGTTTATTCACCTTCGTTGTATATCCCGTAAATTGCCAGATATATTTATCGAAGCTGCCAAACTCCTTTTGGACTTTCAGAAATTGCTTCGCATTTTCAACTGTGCCTTTGATCTTTAATTTATTCCGGATAATACCGGCATTATTCATTAATTCCGCGATCTTTCTGAGGTTATATTTTGCTATTTTCTCCGCGTCAAAATGATCAAATGCCTTACGGAAATTCTCCCGCTTGTACAATATGGTACGCCAGCTTAACCCCGCCTGGAAGGCATCTAACACAAGAAATTCAAATATTCTGTCATCATCATGTACAGGCATTCCCCATTCTTCATCGTGATATTTTATCATCAGCTCATCTTCCGCTGGCCAGGCGCAGCGCATAAGCTTTATTGAAGTTCCCATAATTAACCTTCCTGAAAATGAAAGGTAAAAATAATGATTATTAGTGGGATTTTTAATAAAATATGAACTATACCTTCTGCCTCCTGTAACTGGTAATGATCAACTGCACCCAAATGTATTATTTCAGGTTTCATGTCAACCGGCCATCCAACCGCCATCTGCAGGCAGGGCAACGCCTGTAATAAAGGAAGCTGCATCAGAACAAAGCCAGGTAACAGCTTCAGCAATTTCTTCTGGTTTACCCATTCTGCCTACCGGCTCCATGCCTTCATATTGCTTCTCGGCAGCTTTATCTTTACCTGTAATCCGGTCAATCATTGCCGTTTGAATTACACCCGGACAAACAGCATTTACACGAATACCGGTTTTTGCATTTTCCAAAGCCGCAGTTTTCGTGAGCCCTACTATCGCATGCTTGCTGGACACATAAGCCGGTAAGCCCGCAAATCCCATCAATCCGGCAACAGAGGATGTATTTACGATGACACCTTTACCCTGTTTAAGCATTTGGGGAATTTCATATTTCATGCAAAGCCAAACGCCTTTCAGGTTTACTGAAATGGTTTTATCCCAGTTTTCTTCACTGCATTCATGAACAGACGCCATGCTGCCCTCAATCCCCGCATTGTTAAAAGCAAAATCAAGCTTACCATATTTGGTAATGATCTTACTCATCATTGCTTTCACTTCCTGGCTTTTTGAAACATCACATCGGATGAAAATACCTTCGGACCCCGCTTTACCTATCTGCTTAAGCGTTTCCTGATTTTTATCTTCTTTCCAGTCAGCCACTGCAATTTTTGCACCCTGTTTCGCAAATGCTATAGCGGTGGCACGGCCAATGCCGAAACTGCCTCCTGTTACCAGGGCCACTTTATTTTCAAATATTTTCTTCATAGCTGCATCGTGTTATAAATAAGGTTCATTTTTTTATAAAATAAAAATTTCACCTGATTTCATCCCGTTTTAAGATCAAAAAAACATTGATATACCTGCGTTAATCAGGTTTATTTAAAATACCGGCTGAATGTTTCTAAATAGCTCTGAATATTTTCCACATCGCCGGTCTTGCTGTTTTCATCCAATTGTTTTATTTTATCCATTAAGGGTATTAGGAAATTGTGTAACTGTTTGTCAGCATCTCCCTTCATAGTACATTCCTGAAAAAGACGGTTGATCCGTTGTTGAAGAGATTGCTTCAGCAGCACAGGATCATTAATTGTATTCGTCAATTCCTGCAGATCACTGATAGCATTCCTGGCTGCATCATCAGCTATCCAGCGTTGTCCCTTATTTAATTGGACAGTTGTAACCACCTGAGGCGCCTGTTCATGCTTATGATCGTTTTGTGTATGGATAACCGTTGCCATTGGGTCAATCCTCGTATGACTGAACGAACCGTTGGGGCAGATTATCCATCCTGCAAGTCCAAAGCTCGCAACAGCAACGGCTAAAATCAGAAAATCTAATCCTCTATCTAACCTTCGTTTTTTCACCAGCAGCATTATTCCAATGACGGCGGCAATGCATAGAAGAATGAATGCTGCCAACGTATATACGGAAACATTTTCATACTGCCCAGCCGTGTTTTTAGAAATAACGGAGATATTTCCGGCAGTATCTTTAGATCCTTTCTGTGTAAGATAAATTAGTAATGCCCCTATAGCTGAAATAATAAACAAGGCATAAGAAACAATCCTTATATGATAACTCTTGAGTAAAGAGGCAAGAAGAAAAACAATCACCCCTGCGAATACACCTATAGTGGGCAGGTAGTTAATAAACAAATATAGATGCACCTTATCCATGGCCGGAACTTTCCCACAATATTATTTGAATGCAAACAAAGTATACATGACAAAAATCAGTGAATAAAATGATTGCGATTAGCGCATATTGGCAACTTCCGGGCTCTTCTGAAATTTATTAAAATGGGTGACAGATGAATTCCATGACAGTTCTCAGTCAGATTGAAAAAAGATTATAAAAACAACTGATCATAAAAACCCGCACCGTAAACTGCTGCGCCCAAAAGTGCCGCCCTGGGATTGAGGATGATCTTTACAGGAATTGTTTCAAGCAGATAGCTCAATCTTCCGAAATCAGTGAACTGTTTTACGAAGATCTGATTGTTTAATAGCGGGTGTACTTTCGGCATGATCCCTCCTCCGATAAATAAACCGCCGGTCGCTTTTGTTTTTAATGCAAGATGAGCAGATTCAATAGCCAGATAACTGAAAAATAATTCCATTGTTTCATTGCAGATATCAATCTCATGTGCATTCGAGCTGATGACTGCAGCAGCATCCTCCTTCATTAATCTTTCATTCAGCCAGCTTGGAATCGTTATTTCTCCTTTAATTTGAAGGAATTCAAAAATATTTATAATGCCCTGTCCGCTTAATAGCCTTTCCCAGCTTACATGATTAAATTTCTCTTTAAGAAAATTCAGCAGCTCAAAGTCTGTTTGAGTGCGTGTAGTAAAATCACAATGCCCACCCTCAGTCGCAAAAGGGTGATGAACCTTCCCATCCCACCAGGCGGCAGCTTCACCTAAACCGGTACCCGGCGCTATCACCGCCATATTGCCGGTTGAATTTTTACCGCCCTCATGAATGGTGCTGAAATCTTCCCCTTTTAACCGGGATAATCCGTAAGCAGTGGCTTCCAGATCATTGATAAAATAAACCGGGATACCATCCAGGGCTGCCGACAACTGTTTATTATTAAGTTCCAGCGAAATATTTGTAATGGTCACTTTGCCATTCATTACCGGGCCGGCGATACCCAAACAAACTGCATCGGACCTTTCATTACCTAAAAAGTTTTTTATAACAGTTCCAAAATCACTGCAATTTTTTGTAACGAATTTTTCTTCCTTTATCAAAACCAGTTCATCCTTATTATAATTAAAGAGTGCCAATAAGGTTTTGGTAGCACCGATATCGCCCGCAAGTATGTTAACTCCTTTCTTCATAACGATTTTTATTATTCATCCCCTAAATATACAGATTTTTTATTTATCATGACCCGGCCATTGAGGAGTAATCCGGATACTGATTCATCCCAACATATCAGATGTTGGCGTCATGAGAGTATTTTCCTGCTTCTCTGGTCTTTTTACAATAACACATTCTGTGGTCAGGAATAATCCTGCAACAGAAGCTGCATACTCCAGAGCAAGGCGGCTTACTTTTACAGGATCTATAATCCCTGTTTCGAGCAGGTGCTCATATTGCACTGTCTTTGCATTAAATCCAAAATCATCACTTGCGGCTTTAACCCGTTGCAAAATTTCAGATTCCTCTAATCCTGCATTTAAAACAATTTGTCGCAATGGTTCTTCCAAACTTTTCTTAACTATATCAACTCCTACTTTTTCATCAGCAGAAAGATTCGGGATTCTTTCCAGTTCACTGATGCAGCGCAAATAGGCCACTCCGCCGCCAGGCACAATCCCTTCTTCCATCGCTGCTTTTGTTGCATTCAATGCATCATCCACAATATCTTTTTTAATATTCATCTCAATTTCTGAGGAAGCACCCACGTACACAATAGCTACACTACCTGACAACTTAGCCAGCCGTTCCTGCAATTTATCTTTATCATAATCCGAGATTATCGTTTTCATGGCTTCTTTAATATTGGCTATCCTTACTTCAATTGTTCCCTTATCGCCATGTCCGCCGATGATGGTGGTTTTATCTTTAGTGATAATTACCTTATCACATCTTCCAAGCTGATTTAATTCTGCATTTTCCAATTTAAATCCTTTCTCTTCTGAGATAACCGTTGCTCCCGTAAGCACCGCAATATCTTCAAGCATTTCTTTTCTGCGATCACCAAACCCGGGGGCTTTTACAGCCGCCACTTTCAACACACCCCGCAACTTGTTTACCACAAGCACGGCCAACGCTTCGCTTTCCACCTCCTCTGCAACAATTAACAATGTATCGTTTGATTGAGAAATTTTATCAAGCAATGGAATCATCTCCTTCATGCCTGAAATCTTTTTATCATAAAGAAGAAGATAAGGCTGCTCAAAAGTGATAGTCATTTTTTCTGCGTCCGTGACAAAATAAGGAGAGATGTAGCCCCGGTCGAATTGCATACCTTCCACTACTTCCACATAAGTTTCAAAACCTTTGGCTTCTTCAATCGTGATAGCGCTTTCTTTACCCGCTTTCCGCACCGCATCTGCGATCAGCTTACCGACTTCAGGATTATTACCCGCCGAAATGGCCGCTACCTGCTCTATCATCGAACTATCATTGCTTACCGGGATTGCTTGTTCTTTTAATTTATCCGTAACTACTTTCACCGCCGCGTCAATACCCCGTTTTATTTCAAGCGGACTAATACCCGCTTCTACCCTTTTTAAGCCGCTTCCAATCATGGATTGGGCAAGTAACGTTGCTGTCGTGGTTCCGTCACCTGCAGCTTCTGAAGTTTTCACTGCCACATCACGAATCATTTTCACCCCCCTCTCTTCGACAGGATCTTCCACTTCTACCTGTCTGGCAACCGTAACACCATCGCAGGACATTTGAGGAGAACCATCTATCTTTTCAAATACCACATTTCTTCCTTTCGGACCAAGTGTGATAATCACTGCCTGTGCCAGTTTGTCAACGCCTTGTTTTAATCTTTTACGTGCGTCCAGATTATAGTTAATTTGTTTTGACATAATGTAATATTCAAAAATTTACAATTTTGATCAAATTTAAAAAAGATGCACTATGTTGCACATGACTAAAATCAGTGGACAAGATAATTTGTCTCATGGATAAAGGCATGATCAGGTTATTATCTTTGCACTAATCGGTGTATGTTCCGGATACCGGACGACTCCGAAAAGATTAAAGTAGATAATGATACCTGTAAAAAGGTATGAAAACTACTGTATCACGGAACCGGCAGCAGCCGGTTCCTTTTTTTCAGATTAAACAAATTGCAATGCAAAAATCTTGCAGCCTGGTTTCGGCCCAAAACCAGTCGGAAGAATCTTTGCTCTCTGCTGACACTCCCAATCGTAAAGAACGCCTTATGAATCCTCCACATATCTCATATGTAAGTCTGGCACACAAAAACAGGGCAAATTCCACAAGAACTTGCCCTGAGAGCAATTGATACAGTTTATAGCCTTTTATAACCGTTATTCTGTATCAATCTGTTTAATCCGGCTATCGTCCTGGTTAAGTCAACGATTTTTATTTCGTTTTGCAGTCAAATAGTTTACTGTCCTTTAAACCACTATATCTATTTTCCTTCTTAACCGACCTAACCCGTATTAAACTGGTGTGAAGATACTATTGTGAAACAGCCTCACGCAATGACTGTCGTCAGAGGCCTGTATGATTGAGATCAGAAGTCCGCTCCATCAATAGCGGGTGATCAGCCCAATCCTTTTATAATCTTTCAATAAATCGTTATCTACAAAAAACACTCTTCCTTCCTTTTCCAAAACCAACTCTATCAAATCATCTACTGCATCTGTTAAAACTGTATGCGGCCTTTGAGGAGGTCGTAAATAAAGATGATAACTGTTCTCACCCAAAAACCCGGGACAACGGTAATCCTTTTCTACTAATAGTTTGAAAGCTTTTCCCTCCATCGCAGCGCTCCAGATATCCTGAATACCGCTGGTAGCAAGATGCTGTCCGGTTTTTTCCATAAATTCGTCAACAAGTTTGGCTCTTTCGTTTTGGAGGTGGTCGAATATTACCGGTGAGATGAGATCTGATAGTTGCTTAAGATTAAAATACCGGTAGCTTCCTGTGATCTTACCTGCAAACCGTTTTTGGTGCGAAGAAATATTTTTGAATAAAGCTAAAAGCTTTTCCGCTCCTAAAATAATCAGGGGCACATTATTGACCAGGTATCCATTCAGCATTTTGTCCACTCTGCGAAAAAAGTTTTTATACCTGATCATTTCCAACTCTGATTTATCTTTTTCAAAGCTTTTAACATGAGCTTGCCCGGCATAGGACGTACTACGACTGGGTGGATTATATACATATTCTTCTTCATACTCTATCGGGAATTGCTTGTCTTTTATTACTTCGAGCTCAGTCCAGGACCCTCGAAAAAGCTGAACACCATGCTCTGCGAGCAATAATGCATAATACGGATCAGAATAATTTACTTTGTATAACACATCCCGTATCTCGAAACTATTTCCTACAACAACTTTTCCCTCTACCGAAAAGGGAAACGAAATATGAAAATATACCTTAGAGGATACAAACAGGCCTATCCCATCTTCATTATGATCAAAATCAATCTGTTGGAAGAGTTCGTGTAGTCTGTTCATCAGGGGGAGAGCTATATCGGATGAATATTTCATCTTCAGTAATTGTGCCGCTTTTTCAATGGCTGTTTGTGTATTCAGCTTATCGGACCTTCGATCGGGAGAAGTTCTGTGAGTAGGTACGATTACAGAAACACAAATATTTCCCTTTTCCTTCAGCAGTGCTGAAAGACCTTTATCATTTAACATCTCTGTCGTCATATTTTGATTTTTCCTTCAATAAAAGTAAAAGTATGCTCAAGAAAACAAGTTGACCATTATCATCTGTCCGGCTGTTTTTTGTCAATTAAATAGTATTAGAGAGAAATTAGCTTTGGATATTGTTTTTAATTTAAATTTCATTCTTCGGTGATAATATTCGTGCAAGAGAGGTAATGCGTTGAATTATCTTCGACAATTCCCGGCTTTAATAATACTTGAGCATGATGAGTCTTGGACTATCTATTCATCTTTATTCTCTCAAAAAGTAATCGTAGCGGTTATTATTATAATCATTACTGTCTTTTAAAATTTCACAGATGAAAATCATTTTGAAAGATGATAGCGGTCGTTCTTTGGCACTTTAGATGATATTACTTTTATTTCTCAAAGCAAAATTGGGGGGCTTTTCAAATATGATCCTGGAAGTAAACGATACAAAAACCATTGAGGATATCCGCAAAGAGTTTTCAGATTATTATCCTTTCCTGAGAATAGAATTTTACGATGAACCTCACAAATATGGGGAAGCATCGTCTGACAAACATCTGCTGCCACATAATAAAGCGATCAATGAGATTCGAAAACGACATGAATGCGGTATGCTGGAAATATACTCCTGGCATAAGACCGGAACTGTAGAACAGGAATTCAAAAGACTGTATGGTTTGAATGTACAAATATTTCGCCGTCAGGGTGACAGATGGATCCAGACTGCGGGAACAGATGAACTGAGTCTGGAAGAACAAAATGAGATCGCATACAATGCCACGCAGGAAATACTGCATGGCAGAGACAATCGAATTGAGAGAGAAAAACCACTTTAATGATTTTTTATGGCTACGTTGAAAATGAATTTATGATCTCTGCCCCTCAATTTAATCATAGGATTAAGCAGATCCTCTTATTGTCATTATTAATTCTGATGATCTTTCTTGTGATTAAAGAGTTGTATATTTTTCTGCCCGGATTACTCGGCGCTTTAACGTTATATATACTTGGGCGAAATAGTTATTTTCAACTGGTTTACCATCGTAAATGGAGAAAAGGGTGGACGGCGGGGCTATATCTTCTTGTATTTTTCCTTTTGCCTGCTTCTATTGTTTATTTTACCTTTTCACTGTTGCAAAAACAACTGCATCCGTTTCTGACAGATCCCACAGCCATGTTTGAGAAGGCTAAAGAGGTCATCAATAGTGTACAGCAAAAGGCGGGAGTCGTTCTCATCTCAACAGACACACTTTCTGAATTTCAAAAAAGAATCTCTGTACTCCTGGCTCGCCTTGTAAATAACACCCTCAACCTCCTGGCCAATCAGGCAATCTTGCTTTTTGTATTGTATTATATGCTCGTTCAGGGCAAGGAAATAGAATCCTATCTTGCACGAACGATTCCCCTTAAGAAAACGGACGTTAAACTACTCGCGAAGGAAACCAAACGATTGGTTAAAGCAAGTGCCTTGGGAATACCTTTAATATCCATCATTCAGGGCATCACGGCAACGATCGGTTATTTTATTTTTGGATTAGATAATTATGTTCTGTGGGGATTTCTCACAGGCATTTTTGCTTTCTTTCCAGTGGTCGGCACTATGATCATTTGGGTGCCACTGGTGATATTTATGTATATGGAAGGAGATACCTGGAATGCTACAGGCTTATTTTTCTACAGCTTGATCATTACCGGTAATATTGATTATATATCCCGGATTACCATTCTAAAAAAACTTGGACGTCTACACCCTGTAGTCACGGTATTAGGAGTTATCGTTGGTTTGGGTTTATTTGGATTTATCGGGTTTATATTCGGCCCTCTGCTTTTGACCTATATAGCGCTTATCTTCAAAATTTATATAAATGAGTTTGTTGAAAATAATGAAGGATAGAAATCAGAATTGATACCCTTTAATTGAAGCTGCTTGTAGCATTCGCAGATAGCCCTTTAAAATGAAAATGGTACAGTTTAATTTTTACGGCGCAGAATTTTATCCATAAGATTTATTATACCTTCAGAAACCCAATCAGTCAAATGGCTGATGATTTTATCAATCCCGTTACGGACATCTTCGTTATCCCAGAAGGGATGAAAGGGTTTCTCCTTCATTTTTTCTTTACCGGTCCCTATTTCAGCAGTTCGGTTGAGTATGGAATTGATCGCCATTGGAAAATAGTTTTTTTCTAAATGACCCAGGTTCTTCTCCAGTTCATCTTCATAATTCTTTGCCCTCAGCCTGAGCCGGTACATTTCTTTCTCCAATGTGTCTATGTTTCTGATCCTTGGGGTCATAATGATGTAATTAAAAACTAAAATTGATCTTCTTCCGCAACATGTTCTTCAGATTGACGAATGAATGTTTTAATAAGCGGATTTACAAACAATGGCTTTCTCAACAATACCAGCAGAACAATGACCAGGAGTATAATTCCGGTAGTAATGCTGAAGCCTGTGATGTAACTTCCTGTTACATGACTGAGCCACAATCCCGTAATGATACCAACGAAAATAATAAAAAGAAAAAGCAGGAACAGTGAAATGATTATCCATAAAAAATAACCTGCCGATTTTGATAAGAATCGCACAGCATAAAGCCGGTATATTGTCATCCTTACTTCAAAATATTCCCGGAGCAGCTTCGTATTATCCTTAAAAAAGGAATCAAGATTTTCTCTTGTATCTTTCATAAAATACCATTGTTGTCCGACAAAAATCGGGTTAAAAACTCCTGTATCCCTATACTGTTAAGAGTTACAGCTTAAAAATCCATTGTTTCAAATCCGGGGGAGTTCCCGCTATCTTTATTACGGTGAA
>SCQT01000101.1 GCA_004322015.1 Chitinophagaceae bacterium | reverse complement strand
CTGGTCCATGGAGGGAGCACAGTACATCGCTGATCTGAGAGCCTGTTGGAAAAGTAATCAATGGACAACCCTCATCCATTTAATCCAGTCTGCCGCTTAGTGCATTTTGTCATACACCCTCGTAGATCCAAGATCACGGATCAAAGATTCTATCTATCTTTGCCTACTATGAGTGCCTTCAAAACGGTCGCCTTACACACTTTAGGCTGTAAACTTAATTTCTCCGAAACATCTGCACTAAGCAGATTACTGGAGCAGGATGGCTTTGTAAAAAAAGATTTTGAGGCAGAAGCCGATGTGTACGTCCTGAATACCTGCTCCGTAACGGAAAATGCCAATAAGGAATGCCGGCAGATCATTCGCAGGATCAGGAGGAAAACACCTCAAAGCACTATTGTGGTGACGGGATGTTATGCACAGTTAAAGCCTGAAGAAATAGCTGCTATTGAGGGCGTTGATTTGGTATTGGGCGCTGCAGAAAAATTTAATATCGTCCATCATTTGCGGGATTATATACAAACGGGCTCCCCAAAGATATGCTCCTGCGACATAGAAGATGTAAGTGGCTTTCATGAGGCTTATTCTTTAGGTGACCGCACCCGTACCTTTCTAAAGGTTCAGGACGGATGCAATTATAATTGTTCTTTTTGCACCATTCCCATGGCAAGAGGGAAAAGTCGCAGCGATACGATAGCTCATGTGGTCAGTAATGCAGAACACTTAGCTACCCAGGGAGTTAAAGAAATTGTACTGACGGGAGTCAACCTGGGAGATTTTGGAAAGGGGGATCAGGGAGGGAAAGATCATCAGGAGGATTTTTATTCGCTGATACGAGCATTGGATAAAGTGGAAGGAATAAAGCGCTACCGCATTTCTTCTATTGAGCCAAATCTGCTGACACCGGAGATTATAGAATTTGTGGCTCATTCCCAAAAGTTTATGCCACACTTCCATATCCCTCTGCAAAGCGGGTCCAACCGGATTTTGGGATTAATGCGCAGGCGTTATCGCAGGGAATTATATGCCGAACGCGTCTCGCTTATCAGGGAGCTGATACCGCATGCTTGTATTGGTGTGGATGTGATTACAGGATTTCCATCGGAATCTGAAGCGGATTTTAAAGAAACCATAGACTTTCTTCAAGACCTGCCTGTATCCTACTTTCATGTATTTACTTATTCCGAGAGAGAAAGTACAATAGCTCTGGAAATAAAGCCGGCTGTTCCCCAGCATATCCGCCATGAAAGGAACAGGAGATTGCACAATCTCTCCTATAAAAAAATGCAATATTTTACCCGTGAACATTTTGGTGAAATTCGCCCTGTCTTATTCGAAGGCCGTGACAGAGAAGGAATGATGGAAGGATATACGGACAACTATATCCGGGTCACAATTCCCTATCGTTCGGAATGGGAGAACCGGATCATTGATTGGAAAGTCGGTTAATCAAGATTTATGTTGATTATTTTTTTGAAAAAAGATTTTTCATGTTATCTTTGCGCTCCCGAAAAAGGGCAATGGGAGTTTAGCTCAGTTGGTTTAGAGCATCTGCCTTACAAGCAGAGGGTCGCGGGTTCGAATCCCCCAACTCCCACTAAGCTGAAAACATTTATAGGAAATAGTTTCAGCGTTTTTTAAGGTTGGTTTCTTACCTGTAGCTTTTACAAAAAGTTAGTAAAAAAGTTAGTAAAATGCTACAACTTCCCAACGACTGCACTTGCAGCGAACCAACCATTTACCCATCCAATTGGAATAAAGTGGACGCCTCCTTAAAAAAGAATTGGTATATTCAATATTATTTTCACGATCCTAATTTTAAGAAAGAATTTCCTCGAGGTAAATATTGCATTGTCAAGGGAGGGGTTAATCAGTTTAAATCCATTACCGATAGACGAGATTCCATCAAAGTGCTTTTAGAAGAAGTAATTAAACAACTCACAGTTGAAGGATATAATCCTATTTTAAAAAAGGCTATCGCGCCTGCGTGCCCCGTTGACGATACGGATTATCTGATTCATCCTCTGACACCTTTTTCGAAAGCGCTACAAACTGCATTTGATCAATTCAAAGGAGATTCGAAGGAAGACCTTAAGTCTTCATTAAAATACTTGCAGTTGTCTATAAAAGATATGAAATATGATGATTGCCCCGTTGAGAAAATTAAAAGAAGACATCTCGTAAGAATTCTTGAAAACTGCGAAAAAATAAAAAAGCAAGTGGGGGGTATATGGAGTAATAATCAATATAATCATTACCGGACAGCTCTGTTAATCCTATATCGAATTTTTGTGAAATACGAAACCGTGGAGGCGAACATTGTAACGGATATGGAGATAAAGAATCATGCTGCAGAGCCCAGACGACCGCTAACGGTAGAACAAAGAGAACTTATAGCGTATAGATTAGAGCATAATAATCCTCGATTTTGGATTTTTATAAACATATTCTTCCATTCAGGTGCAAGGTTAACAGAGATGGCACGAGTACAAGGAAAGCATGTGAATGTAGAGCGTCAGGAGGTTACTTATTTAGTAAAAAAAGGTAAGTCCTGGGAATGGGTTACTCGGCCGATAGCCGATGAAGCGGTTCCTTTTTGGCGGATAGCGCTGGAAGGTTGTGGACCGGGACAGTATGTTTTTGCCAAGGGGTTGATGTCTGGTGATGTGCCGATTAACTCGGATCAATATACCAGGAGGTGGCGTGTCTGGATTATGAAACCGGTTGCCGACGAGGATACTAAATTCGATCCGAAATGTAAAAAAGAAAGAATTGATTTTATGAAGGTTAAGCTGTACGATCTAAAGCACACGCGGACAACGGAGTTAGGTGATAAGCTGGATGAGCAGTTTAAGAAGATTGACGAGCAGCTCGCTAAGGCAAACGGACACACTACGGATAAAATGGCAAAGAAGATCTACGATTTAAGAAATAAACAAAGGAAGGACGATAAGATAAAGTCAGCGCACGTTAAATTCGCATAAAAAAGCCCCGACAAGAGTATCAGGGCCGCAATAGTCTTTAACCTATTTTTAACCAAAACGAAGGTAGGCATAATTTAATTATGAGCAATAGTCTATTTTTATACAAAAATGTCAGGAAAATACAGACCGCTGGGGGATGAAGTAACGGCCGGCTACCTCTTAGCGCTTGCAAAAGAGGCGAGAATTCGGCGGGAGTGGATCAGCCTGCAAGGCAAAGTATTCGCACCTGATGAGGTAATAGATTTGGCCAACGCAGATTCCTTTACTGATCTATATACAAGCGAGGTAAAGCTCGTTGACCCGGTCAGAGAGCTGGCCCGGGCGGATAGAATTATCAAAAAGTTGGTGGAGAAGCGAAATGAATTTGAACTAAGAATTAAAAAGTTCGGGAAATAAAAGAGCGGGCCGAAACCCGCTCTTCCTAAAAACCTTCCGTCCTAATGAATCTGATCTTTTTTGTCGTTAAAGAAGGAAATTTCAGATTCCGGTGCAATTAAATTTGAAAGCAAATCACATTGTGATTTTACGTTTACTTACATTATTTCAATTCCATTAACTTACTTTTGATAAGGTACTGCCTAAGCAGACGGTGCGATTAAGACAAACATTAAAGATTATGTTTCAATTCCTCAATGGTGCGATTAAAACACAAATATAAACAAGAATTTGAATCAAACAAAAAAACTTCCCAGTAGCAGTCTTACGCTTCTTTATAGACTGCATTCCGACCGGAAAGGGTTCTTACGCAAGTATCTTTATAATGCTACGATAGTACTGTAATCTCTGTTCCCAGCCGTTCAGTCCGCCGTTGATCCGTTTCGTTACAGTCTGATAACCAGGCTCGCCTTGATCCGCATAGGCGTTAAGTCCTCTGCTGTTCCAGAACCAACCCGCGCTAAGGCAGGCGTAGTGGGGTGATGCAAGCAAGTCCGGCGTCTTTAGTAATGTGTTGTCGCCAAAAAGGGCTTTAGAACAATCGCTATAATTAGTACGTCCGGTTATCTGTAGCAATCCACGGCCTTTAAAGTTTGGACCGTCCCCCGGAAAGATATTACCTAAGTCCTTGCGTCCGTCATACGCCTTACCGCTTGCCAGCTCGCGCATAAACTGAAAGGAACCGGATTCGTGCATCACTTCCCCCATAAAGGCCGCAATTCGTAATTTAGTGTTGATCTGAAAAGCACTAAACGTTTCGTTAAGGTGAACAATAAAAATACCGGTTCGCTTAGAATTGCTGATAATCGCATTCAGTTGGTCGTATGAGATATGTTCTATGCACTCCGTCATTTCTTTGCAACCAATTTTTTAATTCTAACAACGACTGTGCGGATAACGCCGATCGGGCCGCTAAGGCGTAAAAAGAAATTCTGAATACGTTCGCCCCAGGTTGCGCCAGCAGCCGGAGCCGGTACGTTGTCAACGAATAATCCGCAGGCAAGCCATGCGATAGCTAAATCTTTAATTAGAGATACCATGTTTTTTGTTTTTATTGGTTAGATATGAATGCTGATTACTTAGAATCTGTTTTATTTTTATTTTGAGTGCATCCCAGTTGGTGCTTTCACCTCTACGTTCCGCAATCGCGTTAAAGGAGCGTATTAATTCATTTGCTTCTTCAATAAGTTCCTTTTCTGTTTTCATCTTATATAATTTTTAGTTTCAACAAAGTGATTCCTGCAAATACAAATGCCACGACACCCCAACTGATTAGGAACCATTCGCGCCATTTGCTCCGACCATTTTCAGCTTGTTTCAGTTCGGTCGAATATTTATCTCTCTCGATTGTAAGTGCGCTTATTTGAGCCGTATTCTCTCGAATGGACATGATTGTATCGGTTCGGTAAATTGTATCGGTTCGCCGGGTTGATGGCGGGCATTTCACGTATATAGTTTTTGTAGGTTGGTCAAAATAATTGGGGCAGCCAATTACTTTTCCCTGAATCGTATCTATATGACTGACAACTTTGGTCTGCCCTTCTTTGTAGATAACCGAATCCCTAACCGGGAATGCCGAGGCGCAATACTGCGCCCCCTGAAACGCATGATTATTCATGTAGCTGACCGCTTTCCGCTGTGTCGTACACCCGAAAGTAAAAAAGGAAAAAACGATGATTATTAATGCAGCAAAGACATAAATCATCCAATCGCCGTCTGGCCTGTAATTATTGCTTGCTTCCATCGCTTCCGGTTTTAGATGAATTAAGCTGATTTTGGATCCAGTCCATGAAATGCTTTAGGATTAGCTCGTAGAGAGAGGTTGTTACACAATAGGTAATGAAGTAGCTCTCAATATCGGCGACTTTAAAAGTATCCTCCAGGGCCTTAATACCGATATAGATTGTTACGAATAATGTACCCACGATCAGCGTTTTCCAAGCGCTTGTGATCTTCCAGGTAGTCAGATACCGGGTAGCAAAAATGCCGCCTAACAGAATCAGGATCATTACGACTGTGTTGATCTGATTGATAAATGTTTCAAAAATGTTCATTGCTTTATGTTTTTAGAGGTTAATGATTCATATTTAGCTTTTCCATTACTCGGGTTTGATTGGTCTGCAAAAGATTGATCTGCACCTGAATCAGATCCATTCTTGCATTATTGCCTTTTACCTCGTTGCGAATCTGCTCAATCCCTAAATCCTGCACTGTATTTGTTTTACTCACATCATCGTACATCTTCTGAAACTTAAGTCCAAGATTAATTAGGAATGCAACGGTCACAATAGTGGATGTAAGGATAGTCCACAGTAGTGGCCTCGTGATTCCTCTTATTTCTCTCCTGTCAATGTCTGTCATCATTTACTGGCTTTTTAAAGTCATGTTATAAAGTTTACCTGTCGCTGGATCCTTGAACATTATTATCACTTTTCCGCTTAAATAATACACCGAGTAAAAGTTAAGCGTACCCGGGGATGTAGTTGTGCTTGCTGTTAGCGTACCCCCTGTTCCAGACGTTGTGAGCACGAACGTGGGTATCTCACTAATATTAAAGTTGATCGAACCGCTTGAGGTAGAAGTCTGAGGACTGCTTACACCATACTGCTCTGAGTAGGTCATTGTATCCTGCATCATTTCTTGAATAGGAGCAAATGATACTATGTTCGCCTGCGTATTTGCATGCCCGGTCTGGAAGCTCATATTGGTGATATGGCGATCAGTGGACGTGGGGCACCACACCACATAAGCAACACTGTCGTTATTCACATTTTTGAAGCGGTAACACCAAACACTGTCTCCGGCATTGCCCCTTGTTACGGTATCAAAGATATAGTTCTGTAATACATGCCTAAACGTTAGCATATAGTAAAGTGAGGGATTTGGCCAATGAAGGCCATTGTAATCTTTATCTCCATTATCACTCATAAGTCCCGAAGTGGCATAAGTACCTCCTGCATAGTCAATGTCATAAAGCTGGTACTGTGTGAACAGATCTACATATCCACTCATTGCGAGAATGTTTCTGATCATCCACACACCTTGGAGAATCTTATTGTTCATAGTTCCGATCCCCGCTATGGGAGTGGTCTGTTTTCCAAGGCCATTCCAGTCGTATCCGAACTCTGTACACCATATTTGCATCTTACCGGCGCTCTGCTGATTGATCATATCATAATATCGCTTCACTTTCATGCGTACACTGTCCTGCTCCGGAGCTACACCTATTGTATCATTGTTGGCGTAATAATGAAAATTTGCGATATCAAATGGGAGAACCTGCGCACCCTTAGGCCTCATTCGTTGGGCCTGTGTATATAAGTTCTGGCTATATTGTAGCCACTTCGGTGTGGCCATCGCCCTGGCTGTGCCTGGTTGTATTACCTGCGTGGTAGGAGAAGCATTTTTAATCCCTCTGCGAGGCCCCATCGTATTACCATTGCCATCATACACAGCGCTCATATATGCAGTCCATGCATGAGGATCCATCCCTAAACCATTCCAATCTTCATCATACTCATTACCCGGTTCTAAATATCTAAGTGTTCCATAGCCGCTACTGTCCGGCCTTTTAACCTGTATGCTTAGCGAACTCCAGGGGATAGTGTTAGTGCCATATACCGCAGCCTGCAGCCAATATTGATTTGAGATCCTATCATAGTTATATGGATTAGAACTGTCTCTATCCGGGTGGGCTACTGGATCCACTGGGAAATTTACCCCGTGATTATCGAAATAAGAACTCCAGGCATTAGAAGCATACCAGAAAATTTTTCCACTATCTTCTACCGTTTTCACCAAATTATACGGCTCATTAGCGGGAGTTGTCGAGGATTGTATGGCTGAACTGGAATCTGGGAAAAAGAAGTGTAAATAACCAGTACCTGCCGAACCAAAATTATAGGTCAGGCTATCCACTATATGTACAGAGGTATCTATTGCACTCCCATCAGGCGTATAATAACGATAATTTCCAAGAAGATTATAAAATTGATTAGGTGTCCAAGTGATGTTTGTACCAATAGCCTGGCTCATGGGTAGGCTGGGTTTATGATAAGCAAAAGCAGGTTGTATCCTACTCAGGCTATCTTTTACTAAGTGGCCATAGAGTAGAAGATTACCAGCCCCATAACCTACTTTAGCCCACACACGAATATATCTCGTATATTGGTAACCCGTCCAAGGAAATTTGAACCAGCCTGAACCATTGATATTAAGGGGTATGGCTGTACTCCAATTACCAGGTGATCCAAACTGAATCATCATAGTAGTTGTAACTGCCTGTGCATTCAGGTAAGCAGACTTAATTGCATAATAACCTCCCAGATCAATAATTCCTCTATTGGTAGTATCATTACCATAGAAGTATCCTGTAGAAAGAACAGAGGTAGTATCATTAGCCTGGTTACCTATAAGTTCTTGTGCATTGATATACCGGTTAGTTGAACTAAACTGGTAGTATAATGTATCACCGGCCCAATATTTTCCTGCACTATCAAGCGGAAGTTTGTAGTCTGTAGTATCTGCGAGATTGACCTTTACATTCACTGTGTCATAAACAATTTCTGAGGCGTTATCAGTAACCTGTAGTTTGAATGAATAATTTCCTCCTTTGATAAGTCCTGTAACAGTAGTAGTGGGCGACGAAGGAGACGTGATCGTGACCAAATCTCCCGATAATTGAGACCATTGATAAGAGGTAATTAATTTTCCATTTCCTACTGAGGCTGTCCCATATAAAGTAGTACTTGTGGCCCCCGTGTCTAAGAATTGGTCAGGGCCTGCATTAGCCGATAAAGGCATGTCTTTATAAGTAAAACTACCCCGTATAACCATAGCATTGAAGTTGCCCCAGCTTGTTCCTGTGCCTCTTGACACGTTAACTGTAACAGTACTATCAGGAGCAGCTTTTGCGCTATCTATAGTAACTACATTAGAAGTATTGTTGTAAGAGACAAGAGTTATACTATCTGTTCCTATATTAAATAGAGTTGCTCTATTGGCCGTTACATTGGATGCGAAGAAAGTGAATTTATAAAAAGAATCGGCTTTTAACCCGGTCACTTTGAAAGAATATGTGGCCCCATCAGGTGTTACGAACCAGTCAGAGACAATAACATTGTCAGGGTATATACCTGAATTATTACCAGTACTCTTACCTGAATTATCATATCCCACATTACCATTTAATGATTTTAAACCCACTAAAGATGCTCCCCCGGAAGAATCTCTTAGGCCTGTTATAACAGTGGTACTTGAAGGAGTGGTATTCAAATCATTCCAGTAGCCTCCACCATTATGCGATGCATCTGAAGAAAAGTTTACATATATACTTCTGGCAGATACTGATGCTGTCCCACTAACTTGTACATTTACGGAAGCAGACGCAGTTTGCAAACTGTCATCCGTAACTGTTAGCTTAAAAGTATAACTTCCCCCATTAGCCAACCCAGTAATTGAAGTGGTGGCTGCCGTGGGTGAAACTATAGTTACTGTGGATCCCGAAGTCTGTATCCATTGGTAGCTTTTTATAGTCCCATTGTGTGTTGAGGCAGTTCCTGTTAAGGTAGTTGAAGTAGTTCCGGCTGCGAGAACCTGATTAGTTCCGGCGCTTACTGTGGGGGGATTTACCAAACTGTACTGGGTCATCCACTGGTAGAGTGTCTTATTAAGAGTAGTAGGCGAATTACTTAATGCTTGATTATCCTGCCAGGTAGGTCCATAAAAAGTGGCCCATCCACTGTGCCCCCCTGAATAAACAGAAAGTTTATAACTCCGTTGGCCATTAGCAGCAGTAATCCAGTTATAAGAATCTTGGGCGGTAGTTCCTACTGTAAGGTCATTATTACCCCCTATAAACCATATTGGGATATTAGTGTAATTGGAGGCCGTGTAGTAGGTACTATTCATCGCATGAGACGGAGACATGCTTACCACAGCAGCAGGTTTAAATCCATCCTGACTGATAGAAGCAAGACTGAATGAAGCCTCCCCACCCTGACTTAAGCCAGTTAAATAAATTCTATTAGAATCCACTCTTAACTTATACCCCGATGCGTCTGTCACCAGGGAAGACCAGGCGATTTTGTTCTGATCATCTATATGATAAGCATCAGGAGCCTGTGGACTGATAACTATAAATCTCGTAGTATCTGCCCCATTATAAGCATATGGCGGGTTTCCACTTGCAATAACCTGTGGCAGGCCGTTATTGAGCATTGTACTCAGGTTGGTACCGTTTTCACCAGCACCGTTCATGAAAATAATTACAGGATAATTTTTGGTAGTAGAGTAATAATCCCAAGGTAGATAAACCCACATTCCCGGGGTAGTCCATCCCCAGGACTGGTGTATCCAGGCACTATCCTGGTAACCTGCTCGTAGTGGTGTGGGTTGTGAATAGGCGGTTGAGCCTATGATAAGGAGCGATAGTATGGTGATTAGTTTCTTCATATAAGTTTATTGAACTGTTCCTGAGTTAATCTCAGTCCATCCTCCTCCATTCTCGTAGAAGGTGAACTCTGCTTTGGATGGCATAGTCAGGACATTTACAAAATCGCCGCTCTGGGGGGCCAGTGTGACTGTTCCCGTGGAGGCGTTTATTATGATGAACTTTCTGGATTGCCCTGTAAGCGCATGGTCGCTCTTAGGGAGTGTTATCGTTATTCCTGATGTAGAGGTGTTAATTATATAGTCGCTGGAAGTGATAGTATAATTCGCTGATATAGTTACGAACTCCTGAGATATCTTCCCAGCCATTGCTATACTATCCCCAATCACCACTCCGCCTGATGTGGTTACTCCTCCCAGTAATTTAGAATTACCATCAGCTTCTAAGTTTTTAGGAGTGTATATATTACCTGTTGTTTGGATAGCTCCTGTGAAGTAGTTGTTAACTATTGAAGAGTTGCCTATAGTCACTGTGTTGCTCCCATGGCCAATAGTTCCATAGCCTATTGCAATCGTGTTGGTATCAAGGCGTGATGATGCATTGGCATTTGCTCCAATTATAACGCTATGCAAATTATCGTTAGGAACAGTAGCACTTGTCCCCGGAATATACCCTGCATTTGTTCCTATGAACACATTATTGTCACCACTATCTGCAAACCCAGAATAGTACCCAATTGCGACATTATATCCTTTATTTCCTATTGCTGAAAGTGCATTGGTTCCTATAGCTACTGATCCATCTCCCCCAGACTGTAGTGTAGAATAGCCTATTGCAATAATATTATTAGCAGAAGTTGCCAATCCTAATGCATCATTTCCTAAGGCTACATTTTGCACGCCACTTTGTAGGTAAGCTGCAGTGTGATGCCCTATTGCTGTATTCCCTGAGGCTGAACCTGTTGTATTTCCTAAAGCTGAATTTCCTAATACAACGCTGTTACCATCACCATTTGCCCCAGTCCCAGCTCTTACTAAATTGTTTAGGTACAAATCATATCCATTAAAAAAGGATTGGCCGCTTACAGTTATTCCATTCGTTGTAGTTTTACCACTGTCAGTGACTGATTGTAGGGTCGGTGTAGGTATACCTAATGCGCTAACATTAGCATTAGTCCAATTTGTCCCATTGTATCTTAATACTTGTCCAGTAGATGGGGTTGATACCGCATTAGTAATTCCACCCCACTGAGTGGAATTAGTTGCCGTAGCTGCATTACCTGTGATACCTATTGGCCAGAGACCTGTTGCATTGCCTCCATTATAGACTGCATAACTGGTATCGGTGCCTGAAGATACTCTACCCTGAGCATCAGTAGTCACTCTTGTATAAGTCCCTGCTGTTCCTGTACTTTTTAGTACGGTAGCAATAGATGTAGTTCCTGATCCAGTGACGTCTCCTGAGATGGTTATAGCCTGATTAGTAGTTAGGTAGTTTGGTGTCTGGTTTATCCATTTTGTGCCATTATAACTAAGAAGTTGATTAGCTGCAGGGGTTGTAATTACAACATCGGTATCTCTCGCAAGTGTTAATCCTGATACTTGAGATGCTGGAATAATTGGTAAATCAGAGGGAACTAAACTCCTGAACGTAGGTAATCCGGTAGCACTATATGGAGATGCAAACACTAAATTTTTAGCCTGACTATCCAATACTGCTGTTAGTGTACCAGATCCAGTAATAGGCGAACCACTTACACTAAATATATTAGGCAAAGATAAACCGACTGATGTAACTGTTCCTGACCCGCTTCCCTTTCCATACCCCTGGTTAATGACCCACTGTTTAGAGGCTATCGTGTTGACAGTATCCTGGCTGACTGTGACTGCCTGACTAAGGACTGTATTTGCTCCCCCCGTGATGAGGATACCATTTGTCCCTGTGATGGGGTAAAGTTGACCCTTACTCGTGCTGTCCACTAAGTATTTTCCTGAAACTGTATCGTGTATCTGGGTGCCTACCTGGACAGGTGTGGTATAAGGAGCAGTTGCCCAAGTAGGCAATCCTCCTGCTACTGTCCATATCTGTCCTGTCGTGCCAATAGGCACCCTCTGCAAACTCCCTGATGCGCTGCGGGTATAGGTGTCTCCAGTGGCATCGGAGCCAAGGTTAAGAGTAGTTGTGCCAGTGACGGTTGCTCCTGATGATAGCATAATCGAAGGGGCAACAATAGAACCATAAGTCGTTACTTTATCAGTAGCTGAATCTATATTTAAGGATATATGATTCGTATGGTAATTGTAGATGGAAAAATCGGTTAAATGACCTACAATGTTATAGGGGTTAGTGCCTATGAACCAATCGGGAGCGCCAGCAGTAGTTAATTTATAATACGATGAGGCATTTAAGACTGCTGCTGACCTATCAAGACTAATTGGAGTAGTGGTCGTAGCCCCTCTATTTGTTACGGTCTGTAGGGTGCTTGTATTATTAATAACATTATTCAGTACCTGAATGTCTGCACCGCCTGCCGTATTCGTCAAATAATCAGGAGACCAGTTGATCCAAGTTGTGCCATTATATTGCATTAATTGTCCTGATGAAGGCGTGGTTATGGCATTGGTAGCCCCATTCCATTTTATCGAATTATCGGCTATACCATGCAATGGTAACCTTCCAGCCAAACTGTCATTTAAACCTGTAGGTGTAGTATAAACTTGGATTGAATCATTAAGATTTAATTTCTCTGCAAGGCTATCCAATATCCCCGGAGGCGCGGAAGATATCGGTTTCCATTTATCGCCGTTACTGAAATAAAAGGATGAATCTGCTTGCTGATAAATCAACGCACCGGGATATTGAATTGCCCCCATACTGCTCGTATCTGTCGTGGCAAGCCAAAATAAGTCACCAACCTTCAGTTGGCTGTACCAAACAGGTGTGGTGATAGGCCTTACAAATTGAGCCGTCGCATTCAGTCCAAATAATAAAGCCGTCGCAAATACCGCAAATCTGATGAATATTTTACTATTGACTTTCATAATAATATTTTTCAAAGTTATAGATTTTATCTATATAAATATCAAAGGAATTTTTGCTTCATTCTTTCCCCTCGTTTCCGTATCTCCCGTAGTTCCCGTTACAAACCTGTTTGACCCTCCCGTACCTCCTACAAGGCTATATCCTAGATTTCCGCCGGTGGAATAATAATCTTTTACCTGATCTGTATCAGCTCCATTGGCTGCGTTTTTCCTTGCCAGGGGATGGCTATGCTGCGCAAAAGCATCTGCCTGATAAGAACCCGACAAAGCTCTCCCTGTATCAATACCCCTGCTTCCATCCAAGGCTCGAACAAACAGCCCCCTGCTGTCCATAATCCTGAAATTGGTACTTCCGTCACCCAGCGTGCAGAACCCTTTTTGAGTATCGTCAGCATTCCATGTAGTTTCCGATACAATGTTAGAGGATGAAAGTTTTAAAATATAATCATTGAAAAGCCTTGGATAGGTAGCTCTCAGTAAAAGACTTCCATTTCTGGCTATGGTTCCGGGAAGCACTATATCACTCCAGCTTTGTAAACCAACCTTATCAAAATTACCCTTACTCATTACAACCTGCCAATAATCGGTTGAGTTCATCAGCCATAGCTGTTCGTCTTTTCCCAAATACATAGTCTGTCTTCCTGCGCCGTTCCACATTATTTTATCTGTTCCTGCCGCTATAATGCTCGCATTGACCTGGTTGCCTCCATTGGCCATCATAGGAAACAGAGTAGCGGATGGCACCGTATTCAATGCAGGTAATGTAATGTTTAATGTTGAAGTCGTGGAGGCTAAGTTCAGCATTTGGTTATAATGTATCGGGCCAAGCGTAGTATCTGCATTGATCAGAATTATGCCGTTGATTAGTTTAGCCGAACCTCCTCCGGTCTGCGGCTGGTAAGTGGTTACTTGCGGATGAAAATGAACGATAATAATTTGTCCGTTGTAAAACTTATCTCCCGTTGCCGTGAGGTTAAATCCGCCGGCAGCATTAATGCTAACCTCGCTTCCATCAGTCATCATAGTCCCGGTTCCTCGTATCTCTACGTCATAATCATATCCTTTCAGATCAGGATCAACCAAAGCGGTGTCGCCGTCATTAGGCGCATTTCCCGTACCGGATCCCACTGTATAATATTTGTCATCTCTTACCGATACTGAATTAAAGGAAGGATCATATAAGAAGCTCGAAAGTAGTGTCCCGTCGTTAGTTCCTCCCGGACTGTCGTAAATATTGACGATATGAGGCGTGGCATTAGGTACGTCAATAGTGGCTATCAGAGGATTGGCTACTGGTGCCACATAATCCTTTGTCGCATCTGCCAATGCCAAAGCGGTGGTCTCAAAGGTTTTAATCCGAATGTTACCATTCGGTGCCACACTCATGCTTAATGTGAAATTGATCGTCATGCTTTTGATATTTGAGTTATTTGTACTGTTTCATTCCACGGCGCGTTATTGAATGTGCCGAATAAATCCGTTTCAATATTATAAACCACTGCAACCTGCTGTGTGGGATCTCCGGTATTACTTCCGCGCTTACTGCTTAAGTTGGATGCTTCCAAAATATCAATATTCCATCCGCTCATCGGATAATTTTCTATGGCCGTTTCAGTCCACTGGGTTCCGTCTTTCTTTACAAATGATTTACCATCAGCTAACCATGTATCACATGATAAAATGCGGTTTACTTTGTCTATAAGCCAGTCTGGAACTCCGTACTGCCCCCCTATCATTAGCTTAAACTGCCGGAAAGGGATAGATGACAGAATCACATTGTCCAATATTTGATCCTGGTAAATGGTGTCTTTGAAGGAAGGGGTCAATTTGCTTACAATACCCTCCGCTCTCATAGTAAATTCAATTCCCGTATCAAATATCACCCCCTGGGCATTCTCAGAGTTTTTGTAGTCGAACAGAATGCTGTTATCAATCACGTCATCCACCCAAAAAGGTTCCGAAATAAGCTGCGTCTGATTAGTAGAGGTTCCTGCCGTCAGTAACAGATAATAAAGCCCCGTTTGAAGGCTCGCCAGTGAAATGTTTACCTCGTATGGATTAAAGTTAGGATCAAGCCACTGAGAACTTTTTACAGTTGCCTGATAAATGTTCAAGGTAGCGCCGGAGCAGTTCAGTAGCGCCACAGATACAGGTGTAAAGTTTGAATAAAATTGCAGTTTTATTGTATCAGATTTCTGCCATTTTTGATAATAATTCACCGCATCCTGAAAATCGAATATCCGGTTACTGAACCAATCGTCGTCAAATCCTTTAAAAGGACCTCCTATGTCAACGAATCTTATAGGATTCAGAAGCGGTATGTCTATGATGTTATTAGCCATTGTTAAAAAGTTTTGTCATGTCGTTATCGGGGGCAGCTAACAGTTTCCATGATTGCGATTCTCTGAAAGCCGGTTTTATGCTGCAATCCATTATAAAACCTTTGTAAGTATTTCCTTTCCAGTTAAACTGTACTATTCCCTTTGGGTTGTTATCGAAAATATTTTTTACGCCGTCTGCTATCTCCGTGTCAAATTCAAAAATATACGGCAGGAACAGCTTATAATCCAGTAGATGAATAGGCATATTGGCGTTTTCTACTACTGTTACCGGGTTGCTATTAACCAATAAAGGATCGGCACGATAGGTTATTGCCATGCTATCGTTCTTATTAGCGGTCTGAAATATAAGATCCTTCGTTTCCAGCTTATCACACATGGCATGCAGATAATTCCCGTGACGCATTAATAAATGCTTGGGAGAAATCTCAATGTTGAAAGCCGTGGTTGGAGAAATGATGCCCGTTACCGTAGCTCCAGCCGGCCGGTACAACTTGTAAAATGGTTGGTCGCTGAGTGGATCCGTGTAAATCTTATTTTCAACTACCAAAAAGAAAATAGTATCATCGCTGGATGTATCCGTCGTATCCTGACCAATTGTTTGTATTCTGGTAAATTCAATGCCATACATATCGGCGCGGTAAGAACTAACCAGATCGAGTGTATTTTGTATTCTGGTTATCGGGATAGAAAACTGCGATGTATTGTTAAATTCATCTTTTCCGTTCACATCATCATAGGTCTGCGCAGGATAGCCTATATTGACCAGATTATAAATATCGTCTTTATCCACAGATACTGCCAAATTGCTTATATCATCAAGCGAAATCAGCGTATCGGCATCATCATAAAAATAATCCTTTCGTTCCAATATACCGATTTCGTTAGCCACCCCAAAGCCCACATTAAAGACTACATCCATGGCTTTGAAAAAGTCCTGAAAAGTGACCTTCATCGTAATGCCGTCAAGGCGCCGAATAGCGTCTCCGGTGGTCAT
Source organism: Chitinophagaceae bacterium (assembly GCA_004322015.1). Lineage (GTDB taxonomy): Bacteria > Bacteroidota > Bacteroidia > Chitinophagales > Chitinophagaceae > FW021-bin31. The sequence continues at coordinate 64,622 of SCQT01000101.1, read as the reverse complement.
CAAAATGGAATAATTGAGGTCGGTATCATTGTTATCCAGCAGCTGGCTCTGGGTATTGTTTATTAATCCCGATAGCTTATGAATAAGCCTCTGATATACAAACGAAGGTTTTAATGCCTTGCAATAGGTAGCGTCAGCTCTGGTGGAAACAGAAGCCTTTAAATCAAATTTATTATACCGCATCACAAGGTTACCTGTGCCGGATCCCGGAGGCACACCGTTCCATAACATGGTAAACACAAACATTTTTTCTCCCGGGCCCAAGGTTATGGTAGCCGTCTTCGTGCCTTTGTAATTAACAAATACTTCATCCGCCACGGACACCATCTGATCGGTCAACGGGAATTGTTGAACGTACACAGTCTTTCCAACCCATACCTGCGCAAATGCTACCGCCCCTTGGATTGGAGATGCTACATCTATATCATAATCCAGCGATACGTTAATGGTAGCTCCTTTATCCGATTCTATGATCCATTTATTTGAAGCGGAAATACCGGAAATATCGTTGATAATGGAAAAATCTACATCCTGATGGTTAAGCCCGGTAGATGATCCTTCAGTATTTACAAATATTTCGTCGGGGAAATGCGTGCCAATGCCAATAAGGGAAATCTGGCCATGGACTATATTAAGGGACGTGTAACTTAATGATTCAACCAGTGCAATGCCGTCCAATAGTACGTTTACCGTTGGATCAACTCCCACTGGCACCGGATCAGTTGTGTCCGTCCCCATTGGTATTTCAAACGTAGTGCCTTCTTTGCTTTTTATCATAGAAGCCAGTCCGCTGTCCAATATACTCACCTGCACATATTGCAGCATATCGTCGAATGTGGAAAAGTCAAGCGCGCCTACGAAATACTTTTCATGGTTCCCGGTAGCCCGATTCAGCTTAGCTATTCGTAAGTAGCAAACAGCTTCTATTCCATTACTGTAAAAAAGCCACCTGACGATTTCAGCCCCATCTTTCACGAACTTAAGAGGAACGGTAAACTGCCTTACCATACCGAAGTAGGTGGTGTTCCTGGTATAGTTGATGGTTTTATCCTGCCATCCGTCCGGAGTAAAAGAAAGCGGCTGTACCTGAGCATCACAAAAGACATTCCCATGGACATCTGTTTTATAACATCTACCTTGGTCGTCCGTGAGGAAATATAGGAAGTCCTTTTTTTGCATGTTTACCGCTTAATATTGTTAATCCACCTCCTGACGCTCCCGTTTTTCTCAATCCATTTGCTTACCCCTCTTTCACTCCATTCAAAATTAGTATGCTGAATGGGAATATTCCGGATAGCATTTCTTAGTTCTCTCATTTCCTTTTCCATGGTTTGTATGTACTCCCCGGTCATATTTCTTTCATCAATGCTTGGCATATTCAGCATAGAACGTAACATATTCTGCCGGGCAAGCTCAATGATCGTTTCATTGTGAGGCTTTACTATAGCATCTTCCGGTAGAAATGTCAGCGTAGGCTTGCCTGGCGTCAGCATTTGCTTGCCTCCTGGCATCTGTATTAATTCCGCTCCTTGCTCACCCACTATTGCCATCTCCGCCTTACCGCCCTTACGACCTTTGGCGTATTTGGGTATGGGTTGAGCGGAAGCTACTGCCAATTGTGCGGCTCCTAATGCTGCCACTCCAGCCGCCAAAAGGAAATTAAAAGGTGGTGCAGCGCTCGCTAACGCTTCAGAGACAGCCCTTCTTGTATTTAAAATGATGTCAAATATCGCCTGCGCTTTTTTAAACTTAGCCTGCTGTTCGTCAGCCTGACGTTGCTTTCGTTGCAATGCATCTGTCTGCGCCTGGGCCGTGGCATTGATGATAGCCACTTTATTGGCTTTATCCTGCTGGCTTAGTAGGCTTTCATTCACGGCGCTTATCTCAGCATCTCTGGTCTTATTGATAGCATCTATCTGACCTTGCAATGCGTTCTTTTGCTCTATAGCCCTATTAGATGATGCACCTTCCAAAACACCAAATATTTCATCTCCATACTTCTGAATAGCATCAAATATTTTATTTATTTTGTCTAATTGTTTTTGATTATTATCTATAGAATGTTGGGTCGTTAAATCGCTTAATTGCATCTCAAGCTCAGCCAGCTTTCTTCTCGATTCTGCAATCTTTTCATCTCCGAGCTGCGCGCTGTCTAAAAACGCGTTTATCCCGTCAATTTGATTGTGCAGTATTTGTGCATTGGTCTCAAACTCTATTTCCTTTTTAGCGTCTTCATACTCTTTTTGACTTACCAACCGGTTAGCGTATGAATCATTTAATGCGGTCAGTTGAGAATCAGCCTCAAATTGTACCTGATCATTTTTAGACTGCACTCCAGTATCAATACCTCCGTTCAGCACCTGATTTCCCATCTTCGGCAGAGTCTTAAGCCATTGGGCCAGCTTATCCCGGTATTTAATAATAATCAGTTGTTCCTGATTGGTCATGCTGGTTACTATCTGCTGTTTTTCTTCATCCGTTAAGGCTACATTTCCCAATATCCCCTGAGCTTGTGCATCGGTCAATGGACCTCCTTTCTTTTTCCTTGCGTCCAGCAATGCCTGGTTTTGCTTACGCTTCAGCGCATCGCTGAAAGCACTGCTTTCCAAAGCTTGTATAGCATTATCCTTTTCGGTTTCCAATAGCTTTTTTTCGTCATCCACATATTTCTTAAATGCCGCTATTCTTTCATCCAATGATTTGGTATTGTCATTCATAATCTGCTGCTCGGTAGCTATGTCGTTTTGCAGCCTTTCCGCGTCCATCTGCCGAAGCGCATCTCCTTCTTTTTTAGCATTAGCCAGCTTAAGGTCGCGCATCTGCTTGTCCAGTGCAATCTGCTCTGAGTTCTCGGTCTTTAACTCGGCCATCCGTTTGCGAGCAGCTTCTTTGGCGGCTTTGTCATCTGTAGGCGTTGTACCAGGGGCGTTTGCCGCAGGTTTATTTTTAGGAAGCGCGTTATATATCTGTTGGAGCCTCTCAACCAAATCTTTATCTTTTTCAAGTTGTTCGGTAAGGGGAGTAAGTATCTTATTGTATGTGTTTTTACCGGTAACATCCGTGGTCATATTAGCCGGATTATATGTTGCCGGATTGCTAAGAGCGGCATTATACTCCTGAATGCTTTGCTTCAAAAGTGCCTGCTGATCTTCTAATATCTTTTTCTGTTCATCTTTGGTTTTTGTGGCAAATTGATCCGCAAAACTCTTATTAAATCCGAAAAGCCTTTGTTGCTCGGATGCATTTACATTAGCCTTTATATCTGCCTGAAATTTCTGTGGTCTGAAAATCTGATCAAATAATTTACCCACTTCTCCGGCCATTTCGTTAAGTGACCTGATAGATGCGGTAGCACCATCAACAATAGCCATGAAGAATTTACCCAAATTACTCTGCGGATCCGTAGTAAGTTTTGTTAACTCATTGTGTAACTGTGCCACACTACCGGCAAGATTGTCATTCTTTAGTTTATACTGATCAATGACGGCCGTTCCTTCATTAAAAGCATCATTCGCAATTTTAGTATAACCGCCTATTTCATCTATGCTTGTAGCGAGGGCCGCCAATATCTGTGCCGTACGCTGCCCCGGAAGCCCTATACTCTTAGTGGCCTGAGCAAACGCCGTAAAGGTGGTGCTGCTTTTATTTAATCCTTCAAAAAATAATTGTAAAGCTTTATTTGCATCCGTGTTGATGTAATTTACAAACTCCTTTAATGTCAGTTTCGGATCAGCGCTCTTGGCTATATTATAAAATTTCTCGGGCACGCGTCCTAACTGTGTAATCAATCTCTGAAAGTTAGTACCTGCCAGTTCCGCTGTTACGCCATTGGCTTCTAAAGCAGCTCCATAAGCCAGCATATTGGGCAGCGAAATATGGGCCACCTTGGCAATACCTCCTACACGTTCAGCAAAGTCAGTCAGGTAGTCGCCCGTAGCTATGGTCTTTTGACCCAATACCAATATGGCCGATCCCGTTTTCTCCAAAGCCTTCTGCACTCCGAATTCATTATTAAGGTCCATCAGGTTTATCACCTTCGATAAGCTCGTGGCAATCCCTTCGGGGCCACCTTTTAATTCAGCGCCTAACGCCACGTTAAGTTCATTTAGAGCGGTGGTAAATCCGACTAAATCCTTATTCTCTACGCCTAACTGTGCCCCCACCCGGGCAAGATTCAATAAGCCGTCAAGAGATGTCCGGGTGTCAATCTGCTTTAAGGCAGCATACAATGAATTTATTTCCGGTGTAGTCATGCCGGCAACTCGTTGCACTTCGGTAATACTATCCGATATTTCTACATTTGAATTGACAATAGCCCTCGTAGCGGCTGCAGCGGCAAAAGCAGCCCCGAAATACCCGGTCGTAAACGTCAGATAATCCTTCAATCCATTAATGGCGCCTCCGTAATTGCCCACATTCCTGAAACTTTGTCCTAACTGCGCATCATATTGTTTCAGCAGATCATTATTTTTTCTGATCTGATCTCCCATGATCACTGCTTCCTTGTTGTTCTTATTTATTGCTCCGGTAGCATCATCAAAAGCCGCAGGCATGCTTTTCAATTGCTTCATTAAAGCAGTTGTCTGATTCTGGAGTTCGTAATAACTCTTTTCTGCAGCATCTATACCTTTTTTTGCCTGATCCAGCGCCGTTTTCTGGCCGGAAAAAGCTGCCGTAAGCGCCAGTACTTCATTTCGTATCGCTTTCTTGCGTTGTAAGTCGTTATCTTCACTGCTTCCGAGGGAATTATATTCTTTAGTGAGGTCATTTACTTGTTTTCTAAAGGCATTTAAACTGTCGGCAGCCGACATTTGCTCTTTCCTGATCTGTTCGGTCACTTCTACCACCTTATTGCCTGCGTCAACCATTTTTTGCTGAGCATTAGCACCGTCCTGAATAGCCTTTTGCAATTCAGCTAACCCTTTTGCGCCTCTAAGCACCGCATCAAAGGCTTTTGCATTAGCTGACACATCGGAGAAGATTGTTACAGTGTCTTGCAGTTGCTTTTGCAATTTTTCCACCTGCGCAAAGGCGTCATTTGATATGATCTGACTTATCAGTTCTTCTGCCATGACTTGCCTCCTTTGTGTAATTGTTTTTCCAGCCCTTTTGCATACTCATTACACCGCTTCATCATCACAGCAAACTGAAACGCACTTATCTGTGCCGGATGCACCTGGTATTTGGCATATTCACTCAGACTGATAAACATGGTTTGATAATCCTGCCTTGTGCTCGCTTTGCCCGTGGCTGATTTTAAATCATTTTGAAGAATGGATATTTTGGTAAGGAGCGTTTTAGCCCTTTCATAAGCTCTTTGCAGGTCTATTTGATAGGCGGTTAAGTTACCCGGATCATAATTTATTGAATAACCCATCTTTTTTAGCTCCTTTACAGCTTCTGGCACATAATACACACTTAAAACCTGCACAAGAGTAGTGATCCGTTGATGCTGCCAGCTTAGTATATTAATGTCCCGGAGTATGCCGATTGTCTTTTTGTAACCATCGTCTCCCATGGCGTCCATATATTCGGCATATATCAGGTTCCAGGCTCTCTTTAAGTCTTCGTCGCTCGGCTGGCCTTCTTTAACGAGCAGCTCATATCTGCCCTCTACCATGATGTCAATAAAGGCATCCATAGTGATGTCGGTGGCATGTTCTATGCATGAAGATTTTATTTCGGATGTACCGGTCATTTCATCTTTAATTTGGTTACAGATTCGATGTACTCTTTAAGAAGCGGAAAAAAATATTCATTCACATATCCGATACGCGAAGGCAGATTAAGTCCAAAAATTGACTTCCCATATTTGTCTTCAAGCTTTTGGTCTTTCCGGTCACGGCTATCTATAAAGAAGCTTTTCTTCGTTATATTGGTAACCCTCATGCCTTTGTAAAAAGCTCCGGTATCTTTAAGCGTCACCCTATCCACCGGTTGAGGTGGCTTCCGTTTCTGGGTCTTTATGAATATCGTTTTCGGGGCGTATTGCGGCATTATCGCCTCGTTCTCTGCGTCCCTTCCCTCGTACATTTGTTGCTGCTGCAATGTCACTATATCCGCCTTCGTCTGTTTGATGATCTCCGGTACTTCCTTCGGCAGATTCAGCATTTTCCACCGCGTCGCCATTTCCGCTATCGTTGTTCCCATGAGTGCATGCTTTATGAACCGCTTTAAGGCGGTCCCGTTTTTCAGATTGATCTATATCTGGCCAAAGGTGATTATTGGATGGATGCCCCACGAACTCAGAAAGTTCTAATGAGGCAATCCAATCCATATTAAACCCCACACCATGAAAAAAGAATGTCTCAGCCATGATTATACGGTTTCAACTAATACATTAGATTCGTACCCCACCATAGGCGTAGCCAAAGCAGCCAAATCAGCGGCGCTGGCCAGCGATAAATTCAATTTGCCGCCGGTAGCCGGATAGGGAGGCGCCGTGGTAGTGAAGGCGACAGTAAATGATTTATCTGCGTCGTTAGCAGTAACCGATGCGATGGGTATTACAGTTCCGGTAGATGCGTTCGTGGCCGACCATGCGCCAACCAGCGATAATGCAGCTTTGTATTGGTCGTACAAATTAGATCCACCGCATGATGTAGCCACCTGCACTTTTACGGAACCGGCAGCTAATGCCGTTACCTGCGAAACGGTAAGGTTGATAAGCCCGACCACAGAAGTGGCTATATCAAAATCTGCTGCAGTGGAAAGGAAGCCGACCCATTCATTAAGATATTGCGGCTTAAAACTAACCGATACGATGAATTCAGCTACTTTGCTGCCGTCATTCATCTTCCACGGCTCAGCGTAGAACTGAACCAACGGTATGGACTGTAAGTCACTGCCGCTTTTATACCCATAAAGCACACCATCAGCGTCAACCAGGAATATTCCCCAATTTTTGTTATTGAAGGCCCTTAGTTGCTTATGAAGGCACAGTCCCCCGTCAGTGTATTGAAATGACAGGTCGTAATTACCCTCTCTCACGAAAAGAGAAAAACCATACCCTAAGTTCTGCATGACCGGCTTCTGAGTATTATCGGCGCTCAACGCAACGAAATTTATCAATGGATAAATCCTCGCGCCTGCTCCCGCCATAGTATCGGCCTGCAATTTAGTTTGCAAAGTAGCCATGTCGGCTGCCTTGATAGTGTATCCTACCGGAGTAATGATAACACCGATTATTTGCTTTGGATCAAGAAAGCAAGCCGGAATACCCGTATTGCTACCTCCTGTATCCTGACATACAATTTGATTTAAATTAGCCATCTTATTTGATTTTTAAAAAGTTAACAATTGTTGTTTTTGTATTTTAAATTAAACGTTACTTTAAAGCAGTGAAGAGGGTGCATATCCCGGTATTTGATGGATTCAGTATTGGTCATCTGTCCGGTATGGCGTTTATACAACCTGAACTCACTGAATACGTTTTCAATGCCCGTTTCAATCCCGCTCAGCTTAAAGCCGAATACCGGCGTCTTGAATTGATTCAGTACATCCATGTGCACCTCTTCGTCGCCTCTGTGGCCAATAGCCGGTTTTAATACAGATAAGTCAACCTGAAAAATAATATAAGCCTGTGCGTTATCGCTTACATCAATCTGACGCTTATCTTCCATCCCAAGGAAACTGATTACTGGGTAATTGTCGTCAAAGAAAACTTCCTTGTACTCATTGCCTCCCACATATACCTCCGGAATATACCCCTTGACGTCCTGGTTCTTATAAACCCTTCCATAACTCATCCATTCGTTATCGCCAATATTCCAAACTGTTTTCAATCTGGGATAAAGCCATGATTGCAGCCTTTGTATCGGTTGATCAATACCGGTTGGATTATCTTTTAGTACCAACATGGTGTTGTAGTTACAGTTTCAGGTTGAGGAAAGAAATTGGTATATACCTTCTTAATTTCCCTTTGAATTTTAGTCTTTATTCCAACATTGAAGGGTATTTCCTCTGTGGCCATGGCCTGATTCAGGTCGGTATAAATCTGGCTTTCATTCTCCTTGCTGATACGCTGCGTCTTATTGCTGCGCTCGGAAAAAATTACATTCTCCATTACCTTGGCAGCCATGTGCAAGCCTATCAACTCGTCAAATAAGTAGGAGTTTTGAATGATGGTTTTCGTATAGTCCCGGAAAACACTTAACTCGAAGTTTAATCCGAAATTCATGTAATTCCGGAATATGAAAACTTTATCAAAAGTGCCATCTCCATGATCTTTCGCTTCAAAACTCTGAGCCATGTAAACCTTTCCGACGTTCCAACGGAAAAAATTCTGCTGAATAGCCTGCGCTGTGCCTAATTCACTCTGGAAGTAACCGAGGTAGAAAAGGCCACCTTTATTATCTTCCGAAGAATGCTTGAAAATAAGGTCCGTTATATCAATCACGGTTTCATCGTTGGCTTTCGCGCTTACTGATTTAGTCCAGATAGGCGCCAGCCTGCCCTGGTTGTACAAATACAGATTGAAGGTTACATCCTGATTAAATTCAAGTGTAATCGAATTGATCTGCATTGCATAATCGCCTGGCGCTACCCTTAACTGAAACCCTACAAAGTTGCTACCGTTATTTACAATCCTCGGATTATACAACCCTCTTTCAAAGAGCAATACCGATTCCACCAACTGCGGTTTAATAAACACGGCATTCAGCGCTGCCATGATAACTGACTGCTGCAGGCTTTGCAGATAAGCATTGAAATCTGCGTCATTTGCAGCTACTTCCGCCATCGTGGATAACACGTTCTGAATGGTCACGATAGCATGAAAGTCTTGGAAATACCTGCCTGAGTTTGAAAGCAAATTAGCCTCATTCAATACAGGCGATGTACCTTCCTGTCTCCATCCCATCCTGCCCATTAAAGCAGTCAGGACCTTAGCCGTGTCAAACCCGTTGGTGATCATCTATTATACCAGACAAGGCCGTTTACGGATGAACTTTGTGTTCCATTAGTGATTACCACCACTCTGTGATAGGGATATTGGGCATTACCGAGTGCCCACAATTTTATATTGTTGCCGTTGACCAAATTCAGTGTGTCCGAACTGATGCTTGTATAATTGATTCCGTCAATAGAGCCTTGCACTACAGCAGTGCCTGCGACCGTTCCGCTTATTTTGGTTACATTCAACTGAATGCTAAGCACCGTATAAGGAGCTCCCAGCCTGGGGGCCGTCAGGTAAGACGTATCAGCATTTGTCAGCGTGCTTTTAGATGCATTCAATGCACTTTGCGCACTTGCGAACGCAATGCAACTAAAAAAAAACATCCCAATTAAAAGAAACTTTTTCATTTTTAAATTTGATTTGAATGTGAAAAGATTGATTACAGGCCTTGTGCTATTTCAAACACGATGCTTTCGTTTGGATTGCTCAGCTTACCTACTACAGGAGAAATATCAATGGATATTTCCATCTGCAAAAGGTCATCCTGTGCATTACCATTAAGAGCGGAAGTATCTGCCCGTTCGGTATAACCATGAACCGCAAATTGCAACCCTGTTCCGAGTGGATCTGAAATAGAGCCGTAACCACCTAACACACTGTTGTAATCTCCTCGCCCCTCCCTGTTTTGCTTCGGTATCCATTGCTGTAAAGAGAAGCTGCCTTGTGGCATAGCAAGTACAGCCCCGTTTGCATAATTAGCATCACTGAGTGCGGTAGATTCGCTGATAGTCAGGCCAGCGAACTGGTAAGCCAGGTTAGTGGCGTTACCGGCACCTTGTGCGGCTAAGTTTTCAGACGCAATGCTCATGTTCACATCTGCTATCATGTCAAGCAAGCCGCGATAAAAGTTCTGGCGCATGAAAGCCTTTGCCCTTTGGTAGAAGGTAACTTTGTCCGTTGATGCAACTTCAAATGCAAAGTTGGTTGCATTCCATGTGCCGCCCTTCGGAGTAGCTACCGATACCTGAGAACGCTGCGTAAACAAATAATTGATCAGCGTCTGCTCAATCTTTTCATGAAGATTGATAGAACAGTTCAGGATTTCTTGTGCAAGCGCTTCCTCAAACGAAAAGATGTTGTCATCCATTTGTTTTAAGGAAATGGAAAACACATCACTGAGAATGCTCCAAACGAAATCAAATCCGCTGGAGGTTCCCGCACTTCCGGTGTGATTATACGTTCTCGAATTACCGGGAGTACGTTTTACCCGATTCATCATATAGCCTGTAATCGGCCTGTCTTCTCTCACCCTTAGTTGTTCGTGAGAGGGAATAAGTGCGGTTTGATTCTGCATAGCGAGCATAATCGCCGGAGAAGCCATGGTCCGCATCTCATTATTCTTAAACTTATCTGCAAGGCGAGCCTGGGCCTTGACCAAGTTTGATACTGAAAAATTTGCCATTTTTTTAATGGATGAATAAAATGTCTCCACACATCTTGGGAGGAAAATCTTTGCAGCACCGGGCTGCCAAGCGGCAGCCCTGTATCCTCTGCGTTTATCATGGTCGCCAATATCCAGGCAACCAAGAAACAAAGATATAGATAAAATCTATATAACCAAAAAAAATTATAAATATTTTTTCACGTGGAACAATTCGCTAAGAGGGCATATTGATTCGTTTACTCAGCTCGTGCAACTCAATCTGGTAATCAGCGTCGCTTATATCACCATTGGCATAGCGTGTATTGAGGTCATTGTACGCTTTAGCGATAGCAATATCTTCCTGATATTCAGGAAACCGGTTATTGATATCGTAACCGGGATGAGCCTCGATGAAGTTACGAACGCTTTTGTAGTTGGCTCGCTGCTGATCGTAGGTAAGCTTCGGGCCATGTGCGTACACTGGGCTTTCTTCTTTACTCGATCGGAGTATGAAGGAAAAAAGTAGCAGTATGATCCCTACAAGAAACATACTGCTAATGTAGTGATTTTTCAGTTATCAGCTTGGTTTTTTCTTGCCAATGCTCGGAAATTTCTTATGAACAGCTGCCTTTACTTTGGCTTTCTGTGCAGGGGTGCCGTTGGCCGCCACACGCGCAAGCGCATCCTTTGCGTGCGATTTATCAGGTATCGGATATTTACCCCTTGGATTGCTTTTTGTCGGTGGATAAACGAAATCTGACTTAGGCAGATTCTTTCTTTGCTTAGTGCTTAATTTTGCCATGGTTGTTTTATTTTTTAGTTATCAATAGTTGCCAAAATGTCTTTTTCGGCTGAAATTTCAAAATCATAATGTTTTGAATAATTGGGACCTTCAGTACATTCGTACATGAGCGTCCCGTCAGCACAGATGAATATTCCCGTTACTATCCTTTTTTTCTGCTCTTTATCCGTTACCAGATAGACTATTTGCTTCAGCTTAAACTTCTCGTTGATGATCATCATTTCATGGTTTTAGAAGCGGGGCACAGGATCGAACTGCGATTTTAAGCGTATGAGGCTTATGTGCTCCCTTTACACTACCCCGCAATGATTTATTTATTCATATCGAAATTTGAATTATCCTTGGACAGCGACTGCACATAGCCTACAAACTCAGAACTATTTGCACTCTTACCTTCTGCCTCCCAGGCTTTTTTCGCTTGGCTCAATGTGGTAATACTTCCGTCCAACCTGGGCGCGCTGTTACCGGCTCCGCGTCCGCGCGGCTGCTCGGCTTCTGTCTTTTCCCACTTCCGTTCTTTCACATAACCTGAAATCACGTCCTTCACCTCCACAGCATTCTGCGTTGTGGCATCCCGAACTACCTGTCCGTTGTGCTTAGTCACCAAAGCGCCGGCGTCATCTATCTCAAACATGTAGCCTTTCGATTTCATGGACAAAATCACTTCATCCGGTTCCAGCCCTACTGCAAGCGTGGGCACGTGCTTTATGAGGTTATCATTCAGCAGTGTTTCTTTGTGTTGCTTTTGGATCTGTTCTTTCTCGGCCGTAAGCGCCTGAACACTCTTTTGCAAATTGGCAATAATGTTATCCTTTTCTTTCAGTTGCTCATTTGGCTGCAGCTTGGCATCTGACAAAGTCTTCGCCACCAATGCCTCGACGAATTTATTTGAATCTTTACCCTCGAATGTCAGCCCGTGAGCCTGCTTAAGGTCCTTGATCATTATCTCCTGACCGGCTTTCACGCCCTCATTGTAGCCTGTTGACTTTACATTCTTGTCCCTGCTTTCTAAATCTTTGTCTGAAAGCAACTTGACATCTTTTGGCAACTCAATTTCGGTTTCCTTGTCCGACGCGACGGCTGCTTCTAAGGTAGCAGGATTGATCTTCAGGAGCGTAGCAATGCTTTTTAACTGTTCTACTTTTAACATGATATATTTTTTTAAGGTTTAAACTGCGAAGTATCTGATGTTCGTGTTGACACTCATTTCATTCATCTGCTCCGCCATTTCGACAGGAATTCGCACATTTTTTACCCGGCGAACTTTGTCGAAATTCTCGTCAATGTTTTCCCGGTGCTGCTGGCTCTTTAGTGCCACTTTCCACTCCTCAAACTCGCTGTTGGCATTTCCAGCCTCAATTTTGGCAGCCGCTTTTTGATGCTTTATGTCAGCAGGCATCATTGTATCGCCTTCTTTGATCTTATCAATGATCTGATCAATGTCTTCATCCTCGATGCCGCCGTCGGCGAGTTTCTGTTTGAGCACGCTCTCGCCGAGCTTCGCATATTCATCGGCGTAAGTCTTGGCTGCTTTCTTAATTTGCATGTGATGCATAATTTTTGTTTTTATGTGTGATTAAATTGGGTTTACTGGTTGTTTGGCTGCCGCTGGGGTGGGCTGTTGCTGCCCTGACTGAACGATCGGCAATGCTTGGGCCGGTAGCTCTGCGCTGTATAGGTCAAATTTCGGCGCAATGAAGGCACTCAGGCTCTGTTGCAAGTTTTCAACTGTCAAAATCAAAAGTTGGTTGTCTTCAATCGTGGACATCCATTCGTTGAAATATAATTTTTTCAGATAATCAATCTTAGGAACCTCTACTTTGTCAAGTTCGGTAACAGTCATGTGAACAAAGGGTTCCACCTTCATCATCTTGATATATTTCTGCATCTCCACGCTGTCGGATTGGTATTTAGTCTGATAAAATTCTATTAGAAGATTGTCTAATACGCTGTTGGGTGCGCCTACTTTTCGGGCGTTCTGATATTTTTCCCAAATGTCATCTGGTGGCTCAATCAGAAAACGGCGCCCGTAATTGATCGAAGCTCCTTTGTAATTTAATCCGAAATAGAACTGCCCCAACAGATCAGTAACATAGCCCTCCACATATTCAGCAGCATCAGCGAACTTATTAAGACGGTCATTCACAGGCTGCACGTCAATATACCTGCCTGTCGCCGTCTCGCTCTTACTTTCTTCCACCTGCGACGTTCCCCAATAGGTCCTGAACATAATTTCTTCTAATAATTGCATCTCCTCGGTCATCTTATCCCACCCCTGCACGTCCGGTGTGATATAGCCGGCGACGTCTGGCGTTAGTTTGGGATCGTCTTTGTCCGGAACCGGCAAATTGATCGTTTCCCAAACATTGTGTTTTGATTTTTTTCCGGTTCCGTTGCAATCGGGGCACTTCGCACCGTTGAACACGCCTTCACCTTCGCATGTCGGGCAGTCGCTCGCATACGCCCAGGCTTGCGGGAATCCAAAATATTTTTTATAGATAGATTTCACGGATCCTTCCGTTAAGAACTCATCCGCCCTTTCTATTATGTCGTTGTCCGGGCTGATATAGTAACCTCTAAGCTGATCGAATAGGTCGGAAATGATAATCGCGGGAACTTTTAGAAAATAATTCGGAAATGTTTCCTTGGCAATTGTTTTGTAGTTATAGCCGTCCCACTCAACAAGGTAATCAAACGCATCGTCTATGATTCTATAAACAGGAACAGTAATTTTTTCACCCTTTTTCACCTTCTCAATCTTCTTATCCGTTTTGAAAACAACGTAGTCCAGCTTCCTGCCGTTCGGCTGGTAGTCGTACACATCCAGCACGCTTTTATAGGTCGGATAGGCGTTTCCTTTGCCGTCAATTTCAACGAAAATCATTCCCATCGGGTCATAATGGTATGCCGGTCGCCAGAACGATTCCATCCAACGGCGCATGTTGTAGCCGTATTCGACCTCTGAAAGTATTTGCTTAAACTGCTTGTCCTGGTTATCGGGAAGGCTATAATAACAACTACCGCCTTTCGCGCTAAACACTTTGTCAATCGGGCGATGGATCCTCGAAAACAAGTCCGTATTGCTTGTCGTATATTTCTGACGAATATCCTGCGCCCCAGGCCGTTCAAAGCCGTTGATGTTCTCAAGATATTCTTTCAGTCCTATGCCGGTCATGTGCATCATGAGCTTTTTGGTATAAGACTGCGCATCTTCGACCATTTTTTTGTTCGGTCGTTTGAGTAAAATATTTTTTATCGCGGTTTCGTCTAAGATCATTTCAGGTTAATTTTATGAGTAAGTAATTTTATATTTTGAGCGAGTGGATTTGAACTTTTTGAACTCAGCGGCTAAAATCGTAGTTATAAAATATCGCTTTGCATCGGAAAAGTGACCGTGTTCCTCATAGCTGGTTCCGGTTTCCTTATCCGTCACCCGCTTTTTTAAAATCTTACCGTCTTTGTCCTCTTTCGCTTCACAGTAGTCATCTATGCTGATGCGGCAACGTTGGTCTATCTCAATACTCCAGCCTCCGTAATTGTTTGCATAAATTTCGTTAATGAAGTCGCCTGACCGGGCAACCTCTGGAGCGCTGCGTTGCACGCGGTTTCGAATTGCAAACCCGGCTGCACGCAGCTCTGCTAAATATTTGTCGTAAAAGCTTGCACTGTCTGCGTCTATCGTACTGCGTGCCGAGGCGGACGGATCCCCATAGACGAAAAGCACATCCTTATATTCAATCTTTTTTAAATATGTTACAAGCAAACGCGCTGCTCTGGGTGCATTGTTGTCTGGGCTTTTGGCTGCGATTTCGTGAGTCTGCTTAATCTTTTTCTCTGACGTGTCTATCTGCCAGACTGAGCAGGTTACGTAAGGTTGTACATTGTTGTCTAAACTTACGTGGAGGCTGTTCTTATCGTCGTAGCTGAGCACTCGCACATGCTGAGATTCGTTGAACGACTTCCAAAACTCGCCGCCGGTCCTGAGCCGGCCATATTCTCCAAGCGCATAAATCCGGTAATCGTTGTAATGATGCACTCTGTCGTATTCGTAGTCGTCCAGAACGTGCTGGTCCACGAAGCCGCCGCCGCCCGGTCTGCCAACCACCCAAAAATTATCCTTGAACGTCGTTTTAATTAGCAGCATGTTGCCGCTTGCATTTACTCTAACGAAAGAATTAGTTACATCGAGATTATGCGACACATCAGTCCAAGTTTCGTTGTCAATCACATCTTTTTTTATGAAGTGCTGGTCCGAAATTGGGTTCCAGTCTGCTATTATTTTTTGCCCGGCCATCCCGCGCAACCTTTTGCGCCCTTGGCGGAAATCATCGTAGCCAAACATCGAAAGCTCGTTGTAGTAAAGATACATGAAACCTTTAAGTCCTTTAAGCCGCTCCGCTTGATCTAAGCCACGGAAACGTTGCTGAGCGCCGTTTAAGTACCGTATGTGTCGCTTTATAGTCGTTGTAACTTGTTTTAACCTAAGTTTTTCGTTTATCTCCCTAAAATCTGCCCAAACCGAATCCTCTATATCCACACTGAATTTTCTTAAAATAATAGCGCTGTGTCTTTCTTTCAGTGCTTGATACGTAAGAAGTTGAGCGATAGTATAAGTCTTAGCCGCCGAACTCCCACCGAAAATGAAAATATAACGAATTTTTTCGTTATTGATAGCTTTTAACAAAATCCAGAACAGCGGATTGAACAACTTTTTTGAAAAGATATATTCCTGCATTATTCTTCCTCCTGCTCGTCTGGCGCCTCTTCATCCTCAAATCCCACCTTGATCACGCTCCGTTGCCGGTTATCTTCCTCGTACAGTCCTAAATGTTTAGCTAATTTTTCCAAAGCGTCCAACTTATTATATAGTTTAATTTCTTGATTTATGAAGGTCTGATCCTTTACTGTAACTGTTTGTGTCTTAACGCCCTGCACCGCGGCTGTTTTCTCTGCATCTAAGCATTTCAGCTCCAGAATTGTATTTCCGCCGTTTACAAAATCTTTAATATTAGAAAAGGCAATCTTCTTGATTTCTTCAATCACCTTGTCCTTTGTCAACTCTGCCCTTTTCTTTCTTTCACCTAATTCTTTAGTGATGTAAGCAGCGACATCTGGGACTTGAAGAGTGTTATGGGCCGTTTGAGCCGCACCGTTTTTACTATAGCCCGCCCGGATGAGCGCTTGTTTCGCGTTCTGGTCCTTCAAATATTCTATGCAAAATCGTTCTTGCTTTGCCGTCATTTAAATTGCTGCTTTGCTGCCATTAGAAAAATCTATTTCTTTGCAAATATATATAGATTTTATTTATAACTACAAAATTTAGTTTCGGGGCGGAAAAAATTAGTATTTTTTCTCTGGAATAAGTTATTGTTAGTTCGTTGATTATTATTTATTAAAACGCAGCTTTATTGCCTTTTATTCATTTCGCAGGCTAATTTTTGACGGCGTACGAAATCTTTAAAAAAATAGAAAATAAATTTGGAAAGCGTACTTATATAAATCACACTGACGGGAGTTATTCATTTTACGAAATTGTTGAAGAATGAGCACATTAAAAATCAAGACAGCCTCCGACCTCCGATCCCTTCGAAAAAAAGAGGGTTTGACGGCGCGGGAAATAGCAGAACGGATGGAAGTCTCGCTTCGCCGGATTCAAAAAATCGAATCTGGTACCGAAAATCTGACAATCGTCTCAATTGTCAGATTTTGTGATGCGCTCGGATTGACTTGCAAAATCACTTTCGTGAAGAATAAGAAAGAGAGCACCGAATTTATCGCCGGAACCCGAAACTATAACTAAGCTAAATGCCCGTGAGGCGTCAGTATTCTCGCTGATGCCTCTTCCTTTTAAACCCTCCCGAACGAAACAGGCGCTCCCCAATACTCCTTCACCACCTCCTGAAATTCCTCCATCCTCTCGACAATAACATATGTGTGCCCCCAGGCTTCAGCTTTGCGCTGGAAATCTTCCTGCTCTTCGGATTGCTTTCCCTCTGCCCGGGGAGCGATTCCAAACTCGGCAGCCTGCAGCTCGCCTATTTCGGGAACTTTAACCTCGATCCAGATGGTCCGACCGCCCGGGGCGAGTAATGCGAGATCCGAGGGTCCACGAACTACCCCCATTGCTTTGAACTTATTTCCTTCTACGGCATTCCTGGCTTTGTTGTTAATGTGGAATAACATCCTCCGGTACTGGGGGTAGGTGTTCCAGGCCCAGAGGAACATTTCGGACTGCAGCTTGGATTCGGAGGCGTTTAAATCTTGCCCTGTTGGAGCATCTTGAATGGGATAAAATGGGTGGTTTTTCATTGTAAATATATTCGGTTGCAACCCTCGACGAAATAAGGTTGCACCTCTATCAATTTGATTAATAATATTTTGCATATCGGTTGCAACCTTGTATGCAAAAACGTGTTAGGTCCCCGAAAAAAATATATAAAATTGCGTATCTGGGGTTTTATCATTTCATTTTCTGTTAAATATTTACTTCTTAGGTTGCAACCTTGCAACCGTAATTATATATTATTATATATCAATAGCTTAAAGGTTGCATCCTTATTTTTTTAATCATGCAACCAAAGTTGCAACCTTGCAACTATCAAAAAGGGAGTTCCTCGCTTTTATAACCGTGTGATAATTGATTATAATATTGTTGCTGCTCAGTTGGCTTATAACAAATTACATGATATGCAGTTACTGCATTTCCTGCGAGTTTCATTCTTATTTTCTCAAACCCCAACTTCGTTAACAGCATCCCGACTTTTGTATTGCTCATCCTGGTAATCTTGGTGTCCTGGATTAGATATTGAACGATTTGGGTAATAGTAAGCCATTCGCTTCTATTGTCGCTTTCAACTCCTTTTTGTAATTTGGTCAATATCAACTCCTCTTCCGGCGTGGACTGCTTGAATACGTTCGTATTTTCGTTAAATATCTCAACTTCACTTCCAAGAATGTGGTAATCGTAACCATTCTGATACATCGAATAAAGCTCCCGTAACAACTCTTCTTTATCGCAGGAATTGTACAGGTCGAAGTTGACTGCATTTACGTGAACGGGTATAATGCGCCGGTTCCCTGTGGGGTCATTGAGAATCTGGAGGTCATTGCTGGTGCCGCAGAGAACCGCCAGACGCTTTAAATCTACGTGCACGCGTCCGTATGGCTCCCGGACGGAGATCACTTGTTTGGAAGTGATGCCTTTAAGGTGCTTGGCTTCCTGCTTGCTCTTGCCTTCAAATTCATCATCCATGATAATCCATTTTTTCGTGAGAAGGATTTCATCGTCCTTACCCGCGTCAAGCCGGCTTTCACCGTACAGGTCCTTTAGCCTGTCAGGAAGGAGGCGCCTGAACCATTCCGTTTTACCCTTTCCATGTATTTCGCCAGCAAGCACAAGGACTAAAGGGCTGTGCTTGCCGTAAGCGGCAGCAACAAGCGAAACAAGCCATTTAGTGATCCATTTTTCAGCATTCGGAGTATCGGTATCTATTGATTTAAGTAGTAGCTGAAGATTAGGCTGATTTTCCCTTATTACATCAGCTTCCTCCTTAAAAAATTCATGAATCGGGTTGTAAGACGGCACTCTGTTGGAGAAAATGATGGAGGTAACCAAGTCTTTTGTAGCATTATCGTAAACTATTTTGGTGTCTAAAAATATGCTGTTGATGTCCTGGTCATTGATGGGTTCACCTCGCATCTCTATATTGCGGGTAATGAGATTGCGGCGCAATTGATAAGGTACCAGAAAAGCGGCAATATCAGAAACCAGGTTTTCGCCAGACTCGTTGGGAGCTATATTATTAGAAAGGACTTGCGCAATGATGTCCAGGCTTTCAGATTCAGCGATACCTCCGAACTGCTGTAAATTGATAGCGATGGCACCCGCATTGGTTATACCGCTCTTTTTCTGGCTTGTCGCATCTCGAATGATTTGCTTCGTCCTATGGGTATAAATAGGAATGCCGGCCTGTTTTGCAAACCAGTAAATGGTCGCGATGCTGGACCTGTTTTGCGATCCGGATCCGCGTATGGCCCGGGTGTAAATTTTTTCGCAAACTTTAGAATCGTATTTTCCCGATATAGAGCTGAGACGATGGAAATAATCCCGGCCGCTCTCGCCGAAATAGCTGGCTATTCCGAAACACACGCGGAGCCAGTCGCGGTAGTCGTCCGTGCAGTTTACGTGTTGTTCAACCATCCGGTTGACCATTTCGTCAAAGTCGTTCTTTACTACAATTGGTGGCGGTAGTTTGCGTTTTTTTTCCTTGGGCAGATACTTCTTAAATATCTGTGCCTCGTCGTTTTGGATAAGATAAGGGTCATACGATACGAATCTGGCCCGTGATTCGTTCACACAGGCTGAATCAACGACGATATCATACTCCTGCAATAGATAGGCTGAAATGGCTGTAAACGCATCTCTATGCCTTGCTCCGTCAATTTTAAAGATCATGCAAAGACCGTTTCCCCTGATGCTCGAAAAAAGAGCAAAGCAATAACGGTCAGATGCCAGGTTACGCCGGTATTCTTCAAGCCGTTCGTTCAGGTGATCAATGTCAATCGCGATAAGGCCTGAGTGCTTTTTCAGGTCGCTGTCCCTGCGGTGATTGAAAACGCCGGAAATGGTAACCAACGGCGCATGCCGTTTCATAGCCTTTTGCTTTTCTTCGTCACGTTCTGCACGTATCGGTAATACTACATCTTGCCAGTAACCCGATTTTATAGCATCAAGGAAATTTTGGACCTCGATGGTCTCGGTCGTTTTGGTCGTTGATACGTCACGATATATGGAAATTATTTGGGTCATTGAATGCTTTTGGTTTCTTCAAGAATCACAGCACGGAATCGGACCATGCATAAGCCTTTCACAGCGAACGTCTGTTATGTGATTTCCAATACAAATCATGAGCGCTCCTTTTGCTTTTTGATTTGTGGTTGCTTTCCAAGAGTATCTTTATTTTCGATCTGAATGATCTTTTTTTTGCATTTGAATATATTAAATAGGCACCCCTTTCTAAAATTGTCAACACTTCCCATGAGTTGTATCATTCTGAGTGCGACAAAACTTTTTTCATGAATTTCAAAGCTTGTTTCCCATAGCTCGACGAAATAATTGATGTCACGTTTTAGTTTTTCTATATCGTCCTTCTTTCTGAGCCTGTATTTTTTAGACAAAGCAAATTCTTTGATTTCGTCTGCTTCTTCCTCAGTAATTTTACATTCTATCATTTCAACTCATTGTGGACAAAGATGTCAAATCCTCCGTTTTTATTAGTTCTGGATTATCGTGAATGTTGCCTATTATCTCTCCCTCCAACCAATATTGAGGAACCATCGGGACTAAGTAGTGGCTTTCATCGGTGTAAAAACAGAATACGCCGTTATGGAAAATGATTAAAGTAAATTCCCAACCTACGTTATGCATTTTCAGTATATCCCCTTCGTAAATTTCATTGTTGTGTGAAATGGCTACCCTAAAATAGCGCAGCCTTTATCTATTCGTTTTGGTGATAATATAGACAACACCGCATCTTTGCAATCGGTAGAACAAACAATTAACTTCTTTGGTATCCCGCCGTAGTTATGCTTTATTTCTTTGCCTGTTGACATTTTAAATTCGCAATTACACACAGGACAATTTGTATTTGTATCTATCCGCTTTTTTATTTTACGAGAAAATAAGCTGCCGTCTTTACGAACACAAACTTGCAATCCAGTTCTTTCAACTTCGGCTTTGTAAAGTGCTTTCGACAATTCAAATTCTTCATCAGACTGCCCTCTTTTCGCAATACTTCTTTCGTAAAGTTTTAAAATTCTTGACATCGTTTTCAATTTTTACCGCCACTTCACACAACATTGCATAGGCAATATGTGGGCTGACGGAGGTTAATTAATCATTTGTTCTTTATTCAGCTTCGGTAAGTCATTCGGCAGACGTGCTACTATTCCCACACATCGCCTATGCCCGACCGTTAGCCGCTACATGACGACACTCTGCTAACAGCGACGTCATAAAACGACTTTTCTTTTTCAATTCCTATAAAGTGACGATTGTTTTTCTTGCAACTCACGCCGGTTGTTCCGCTTCCCATCACACAATCAAGTACAGTGTCACCTTCATTCGTATATGTTTTAATCAGCCAATCCAGTAATTCAACAGGCTTTTGAGTTGGGTGCTTTGTCGCTTTTGAATTATTGCCAAATAAGGCGCCATTCCAGTTGCTAATCCTTATTACAGAATGAGGGTATTTCCATCCGGTTTCTACATAATCCTGTGCATTCGTTGGGCTATAAGCCTTATATCTTGCTGCTTTTTTTTCTCTCACCCTGCCGGTTGCTTGACTTGGGTTGTAAGTCTTTTGAGGATTGTAAGTAGGTAGCTTTTTATAAAAAACAATTATATTCTCATGCCCTCGTAGTGGCATCTTGTTTGCGTTGAAAAAACCGAGTTTCATTGTCTTTTCCCAAATTATTTCGTAACGAAAATGTTTTCTATTACTGTTAATAATATCAGTTGTAAAAGGCTGTTGTCCCGTTAATATAACGGCTGCACTATCTTTAATTATACGGTTCCAATGATGCCATAGTGCGTCTAAGGGAATTTTTATATCCCAGTCACACGCGGTAGTGCCATAGGGCAAATCTGCAAAAATCATATCAATACTTGCCGCAGGGATTTGAGACATTAGTTCCAGACAGTCCCCGTTCCAAAGATTGCAGCGGCTAACAATCGGTTTTGGGCAAGTGGGGCTGACCTGCTGAATATGAGCAGCAGAATCGCTATTAAACTGTAGTTCCGACTGAAGTAATTCTTTCATCTATAGATTATTAATTTCAACTTTTTATTCGTTTACTGGTCTGACGTTCGGGCGGAAGTAACTTTGAATTCCCACCAGCCCAAAGCCGCCGGACGTTGACGGCATTTTTGACGATACAGGCTTACTGGTTTGTAGTCTCATTGCAACTGCATGAACAAAACCCATCTTTTCATAGTCAGAATCAGTTCTTTGCTTTTCGCCGTCTAATTTCCAGCTATCGAGTTCCCGCTCTGCAGCGCTAATTAATTCATTGATCGTAAATGTCATAGCTATCTGTTTTTGCGTGATTTAGTTGCATGTTCGAAATATTTATTTATCAAACTTCGTTCTTTCAAGCTCCCTTCTAATCCCATCATACCGATGAAATCCGCTTGGCCTATATTCTGATATTGTGTTTTCAGGTATGAGATATCCAAGACCAAAAGCAATTCTTTCTTTCGTTTGTTCAATATGCATACTCAAAAAATTTAGTTCAGCGCTTACTTTTTGGAATTGACTGTAGCTGAGCTCTCCTGAAATTGTCTTCTCATGCAGCTTATCTCTTTTATCACACATCTTCTTAAGTTCGATAGCGTGATGTTTTACATAGTCTTGTCTTTTCATTATATCAAAGGCTTGAAATCTTTTGCAATGTTTGTAATGTATTCGTGAATAATTCAAATTGCTGTCTAGGCTTCTCTTCGGGCGGCGGTGGCAACCTTCTCGGCTCCGGGGGCTTAAACGGAAGAGGCTCCGGTTCGTGCGGTCGCATCTCAGGCCTAACCCATTCAAACCGCTCCATTAATTCAGCGTATAATGTTTCCCGTGCCTGCTCACCATGCCACCGGTTCCAGGCTTTGCCGTTTTTTTTACACCATTCCTGAGCGAGCTTGTAATATTCTTGTAATGCGAACTCAGTACGCTCATCCGTGAGCCCCTTTTTTCCAATCTGCTTTAGCAATTGCGCGGCAATCCTGCGGCCAAGGTTGTAGAAGGTATAATACTTCTTTCGGTTGGCGTTCTCGGCCATCAGAGCCTCCACGTTGATCCCCCTGGTAACTATCACGAACTCACCCAAATCTTTTTCCAGTTCCTCTTCGGCACTTGGGTAATCATATCCGCAGTAGGGACATTTACGAACGCCCGCTGGAATAATCGCATCACAGTGAGGACAGCTTTTGCAGGGTGCAACCTGATCGCGCTCACGGGGCTTCTTAGGATTATGAAATAAATTCCTCCAATCGCGATCTGCGTTCCAATCACCGTGCGTGATTGCGTTACCTCCTAAGTCTAAGATCTTAAACATGGACTTAAATTCGGTGGGACGAGAACCTCTTCCGGTTTCTTGCAGCCACTTCGTGATGGACATCGTAGCGTGATTCACCACAATCATTTCGATAGACGGCTCGTCGAACCCAGCCGTAAGAATTGCACAATTGTTCAGGATTGCCCCAGGAGTTTCGCTAAACCATCTCAGTACTTCACTTCTCCTGTAAGGCGTTTCAGTACCATCTAAATGCGCTGCCGGAAAACCTGCGTCAATAAACGCCTGTGTTACCATTTTCGAGTGATCCACATTCACATTAAATACA
The DNA here is from genome assembly GCA_004322015.1 of Chitinophagaceae bacterium. Lineage (GTDB taxonomy): Bacteria > Bacteroidota > Bacteroidia > Chitinophagales > Chitinophagaceae > FW021-bin31. Next base: position 41,110 of record SCQT01000101.1, on the reverse strand, counting down.
AGTGTTTTCATCCATGAGCCGTCGGGATGCTGACCGTGTTTCTTGTAGGCTTCCACAGCTCCTTTGACGAACTTGGTTTGCTTGTAGGTACGCGCCATTCCCTCCATGTCGAATTCACCATTCTTAATCGCGAGCTCAGCTCTATTCACCACCTCGCGGGGTGAAATGGTAATATTTTGGCACAGCGCTCCTTCTTTTATGAGTTGCGAAATCTGAGGTCCCATTACAATTTCGCTGTACAGCTCTTTAAGGGGCTTTTTTTTGTTCGCACTGATCGGTGTTGCTGTGAATCCTATAAACATAGCATCGGGAAACGCAGCATGTATTTTGGAAAACGTATTCAAATGTGCCTCGTCAATTATTACCAGTCCGATTGGGGGCAGTTTAGCGATTCTCCGATTGGCAGATTCCACCATCCCCACGTAAGCAGGCACATCGGGAATCCATCGTGTGCCCGCTTTTATTGCGTGGGAAGGAATTTGAAAGAACTTGTCAAGGCTTCTCCTGGCTTGTTTAAGCAGTTCGATCCGGTGTACTAATATAAACACGCGGCCTGCACTTTTTCGGGTGTAGCGGTCCGTTATTGCCGCGAAACACACGGTTTTACCTCCGCCTGTCGGCAACTGGCAAATGATCTTCCTATGACCGGAAGCAAGCGTTTCCGATGCTTCATTAACAAGCTGCTCCTGATATGTTCTTAGTTCTAACATCAGAACGGAAGGTTATTAGGAATGTTAGGAGTTGCCTGAGCTTGCGCGTGCTGCTGTGTTGGTTTCGGGGGATAGTAAGCGGGGGGCGTTTGTTGCGGTGCCGGTGCGTAGCTCTGAGTAGCCGGCTGGTAGGCTTGCTGCGGTGTGACTGGCGCCTGCTGCGTTACTACGGCTTTGGCGGAACCAACATAGTGTTTCGGAGTTTGCGCGTTACGCTGCTCTGCAGTTTGGCTCATATACAGTGTGTGCGTATTACCATATTGATCCTGCTCTCTGCGGTCTGCACAGCAGATTTTTGCATACCATTTGCCGTTGGATCCTTGTTTCATTGTTTCTTTCGGAATGTCCGATAGGCAGATGTCTAATATTATAAGTCCCATGATATTTGTACAGGATGCGGGTGCCTGTGCCGTTAAATGTTTAGTGTTTAGTATTTGTATTGAGTAATTGCTCAAATTCTTCGATCCATTCCGATGCGAGTTTTGCAAACTGGTTTGTATCAGGCGTGTCACCTGGTTTTATACCTAAAAAGAATCGTTCTATTGGACGGCTTGCTCTGCGTACACGCAAGGCGCGCTGTTCGTCCAGAACGGTTGGAGCATTTTTGCAAACCGTACCAGAAAGACAGCAGCATTCTCCAGAATAGGTAGATCCGTCTATTTTACCATTCAGAATTGCTTTTTTAAGCGCTGCGATTTCGGGAACGGAATGGAGTAAAACGATAAACATATCGTTCTTTATCGGCTCTAGTTCCGCGCCACGCAGTTCCGCGCCACGCAGGGCCGTGTCACGCAGGGCCGCGCCACTCAGGTCCGCGCCACGCAGGTCCGTGTCACGCAGGTCCGCGCCACGCAGTTCCGCGCCACGCAGGTCCGTGTCACGCAGGTCCGCGCCACGCAGGTCCGTGTCACGCAGGTCCGCGCCACGCAGTTCCGCGCCACGCAGGGCCGTGTCACTCAGGTCCGTGTCACGCAGGTCCGCGCCACGCAGGTCCGCGCCACGCAGGTCCGTGTCACTCAGGTCCGTGTCACGCAGGTCCGCGCCACGCAGGGCCGCGCCACTCAGGTCCGCGCCACGCAGGGGCGCGAATGAAGCAACCGCCTGCTTTAGAGTTTTCGCAATTGTGTTGTCTTCTTTTTCATATTCAAACAAAACAGATCTGGTCCACCGGTTTTTAATTTGTAGTTTGATTTTTTTTGTTTCCATGGCGTTAATGAATTAAATAGTTATGAGTAATTGGTTTACCTAACTTTAGAACAGCCTGTTCCCAGAATCTAATATCCCGTGCAATTGGGATTACCTGTGTCGCTACTTGACGCTTTGCAAGCTTATTCGGATTAACAGAAACGATCACCCTTCGTGCCGCACCTATTGCGAGGGAATAGCCGTTAAGCTGCTTGTCGTACCCGAAGAAGTCAATCCCTTTCCGTGTGTCTAATTCCGTTATTTTAATATCTATAACCAGATTTAGAGGATTGCCTATTTTCTCGAAGACAACGGCCAAATCAATCCTTCCCTTATAGGGCATTATCATATCCTCGTGGATAAGATCACAGATGACGGCCAGTTCCGGCGTACAGAAGGGCAATAACGGACCCAGTATCTTTTTTAATTCAATTGCAAGCGCAGGCACTAAGCTATTGTCGTGATTGAACTCATTTGGCGTGAGTAGGTAATTATGGACTGCGGTCCCGATCCCCATTTTCGGAGTGGGTTCGATCTTAGTTCCTTTAATTCCACTGTAGCTCCATCCGGGCAGTTTCAGGTAATCGTCGAAGGGAACTCCTTTAAGCAGTTGTACGTTACGGACCATCATAGCGAGCCTCCTTCTAATAGCCTGCGTGCAATTGCCGTTGTGTCCGGTGAGAACTTGGCTTTGTTGACCATCCAGTCTAAGTAACGTTCGTCGGCCGCAATCTCTCCTTTGTGCGACCCGAAGTTGAATATAACATCCCCCTTTTCATTCAGCGTAAACTTACCGGATAAGTCCAGCCGCTTTTTACCGTAGTTTGTAAACATGTCCAGTTCGGCCAAGTCGGCTGGCAAGTCCTCATACCGGCTGAATTGAGCAAGGAAAACATCGGCCGTAGCTTCGATATCCTTCTGAGCCGAGTGCGCATCTTCCAGTTCTTTGCCCAGGTAGAATTTGACTGCTGCGCCCAGAGTGCGCGGTTCTTTAATCTTAAACAGATTCCCGACGTCAATGAATCTCGCGTTGCTGTAATCCCATTGGATTCCGGCCCGAATAAACTCGTTATACAGCATCGGAAAATCAAAGCTGTTGGAATTAAAACCTCCGAGGTCGCAGCCGCTGATGAATTTCAGTATGGCTGGTGCATATTCGGCGAATGAAGGTTCATCTTTTACCATTTCATTCGTAATGCCGTGAACCGCAGTCGCTGCTTCGGGGATTGGAACCCAGGGATTTACTCTTTTGCATTCTGTCTGTCGTTCCCCGCCTGGGTATAATTTGCATATCGCAAATTCGACAATGCGGTCGTGTTCGATGTCCGTCCCTGTTGTTTCGAGGTCGAGGAAGCAGACAGGACTTTCTAACTGTATCATTTTTCGACCTCCTCCATTTTTAACCCGGTAAACACTTCTCCTGTCTCGCCCGCAATTTTAGCCAACGCCTCAGCCATTTGACCTATATTCAATTTAGCCCATGACTTTACACGAACTTTCGGTGCAGCCGTTTGCAGATTGCGAAGGAAATGACCCATTACTGCTACTCCCCATTGCTGTGTATTTTCTTCTACTATTTTAAGGTTGCGCTTTACATGAGGAGCATTGACAACCGTAGTTTCAGCCTGGGCCATCAGGGTATTGGTTGCTGTTGTTAGCTCAACACTTTGTTTTGCATCTGCTTCTGCTTTCTGCTGGGCTTCCTCGGCCGCTTTGGCGGCTGCCTCTGCATTTTGCAGGTCGTTGGCGTACATGGAAAAGCGTTCGTTCAGGCTCGCAATAGCTGATTGCAGCACGGCTTTCAGATCGGGTTTCTGAATGCTGGAATAAATTTCCATGGCACGCTCTTTAGTTACCATCCTGAGTTGAAATGTTGTGGGCAACGGGACCTTAACCTCGCTTAGGATGCCCGCAAGGTCTTCCAAATCCGGTGTTGGGGTCTTCTTGCGAAGCTGACTTGCATAGTAATCAGTGATCCAACGATTAAGTGCATTCTTATACTCCGTTTGGATCCGGTAATTTTCGTTGACGATGTGCGCTTGCAGTTGCTGTTCCTCTTTCCTTTTTTCAGCCGCTTCCTGCTCAATCGCTTCTGCAATCTTGCGAAGGCAAAGTTCATGTTGCGATGCTGTTGCGATAAGCACCTCCGAACGCTTCTCGAAGTCCATTGCAGGATCAATCAGTTTCTCTTTGAGCATTCCGGTGAAGGCTAACCGGATGTCTTTATTCTGCATGTGTTGAGCTTTTGCTGTCTTTAGCCGTTCCTGAACGGTAGCCAGCGCCGTGGAAAGTTGTGCCGGATTCTCCCTTGTGGCAGTCGGCAGGTTAGCAAGCGTTGCCTGCACGGCAAGCTCGCCCTGCTGCAGGCTCTTAAAAACCTGCTGTTTGTAATCAGCCAGGGATAACCATCCCTGCTGCTGCGGTGTTAACGCGAGTTCCTGTGTCATAGTGCAAAGTTGAATTGGGGGATGAAGGAATTAGTTGTGGGTTGCGGAGCCGGGTCAGCAGGTCTCGGTGCATAGAACTGCGGTGCCGCTTGTTCCGTTTGTGGTTGCGAATAGGTTCCTGCGTAGTCGAACGCGTCGTCCTTGTTAATATCTGCACCGAACACTTTACCGATCCGGGCGGCCGCGTTTGAGACTGCGTAACTAAGTGCGGATGGGAACGCTTTCTGCACCCCATCAGCTTTAACGGCTGCAAGATTGGCGGCGCTTTCGCCTTTGTCCGTTTGAACCGGAGCTGCTCCACATCCATCCTGTTGTAACCAGGTATCTGTCCCCGGGATGCAATAATGAAGACGGACGGTAACGGAAATCGAATTGAACATAACCGATTCCCGGAGTACTTCCACCCACTTAAACACTCCGAAGACGCGGGTGAGTAAGAACTCTACCTTGTCAATCGGCAGATACTTTAGTGGTACGTACTGACCTTGCGAGTTCTTAACTTTAATCTGAGGATGATTCTTAAGCCATTCCTGTGGGCATGGCTTGTTGATCAGTTCGAGGAACTTGCTTCCAGTTTCGGCGTCGGATTGCTGCAACCCGGCGAAGGTTGGTAATTGATGATTGGATTCCATTTTGAGTTGTTTTAATGTGCCGCCCAGTCTCCCGGACGGCACCGGTTAACTAATGCTTTAAGGCTGCTTTGAGCGTCTGCCGGATCCACTCGGAGCGGTTTATCTTCGCCTTCTTTGCAGCGGAGTTGATTTTCTTAAGTTGAGCTTCGGTTAGGAGGAGCTCAATCTTTTTCGTGAATGGTTGTTGTGCCATTGGTTTGTATTTATTGGTTAGAGTTTATTTTCGGTTTTGAATGGGTCTCCGGTGCGGAGCTTGACGCCGGCTTTTTCGTTTCTGCCTTTGATTTTTTTCGTGAGAGTAGCCTCTTACGATGAACTTTCTTTGATTCTGAAATTGCACGGATCGAAACATCCGACTACTTTCTCTTGCACGATCTTTATCTCCGAACATGATGGCCATTAAAGCGGCGAGCATTACTTTTCTCATACTCAAATTTGTTTTACTCCTGTGTTTGTAATTTCATCCTTACTACCCGACGATCGCCTCGCCAGGCATTAAAGTTTCTGGCACCTTTATACCTTTCATTCAGGTTGATAGTTTTGGGCATGTGTCCGCAATCAATAATGAGTTTGTCATCATCTTTGTGAAGGACTTTCCAAACCGTATAACTGCCCCAGAAAATGAATCGGTCATTTTCTTTCAACCCTGAAAGCGTTGTTTCATTCATTCGTATGTACTTTTCCATTGCACTAAGTTTTTAAGAAGGGGAGCAAGAGAGTTGCTTTACAATTTGCTCCCCGGTTTTCCACGCCCATACGGGCCTCCGTTTTTATTTTAAAAGAATTTAGTTTTCAAATTTCCCGACGTAGAAACACCGGGACTTTATTTAAACCATCCTCTTCTCGGAAAATCTTCACGTATCAACTTCTTCCAGTTGCTGCTTTAAACCTCTTAGCTTTTCGATGACCAGGTATTGTAAATACTCGTCCATGTCAGAATCTCCGTATCTTGTATAAATTGTGTCTTGAATAAATAATCTGCACACTTCCGCCTGATCTTCATTTGTGCATGACATGACCCAGTTACGAATTGTTTCAACGGCTTCCGGTTTTAATTCAAGTATTCGTTGTGATGTCATGGCCAGATTATTTCTGAATTGTTTAAATCGTCGTTAATTTCTGTTATTAAAGAATCAATGTTGTAGTTGCTGATAATCGGATGTTGCGCTATTGCTCTCCATTCCCGACGTTGATGCTTTCTTCTTAGGTATGATCCTGAGGCCCAGCTAATCACAAATAATAAATCTGCAATCAGGAAGAAGAGCAGTATACTTGATCCTGTGCTCATGCCCCTATTCCCAATTCGTTATCAAATGAATTATTAGCCAGTTCAATCTCTTCTTTCATTGTAAGTTTAGAGTGCTTCCGAAACCATTTTATAGCCATTTTGAAGGAGTAGAACGCTAATATTGCTTTCCACGCACAGTCCAAATAAAAGCACACTAAAAAATTTCTGATCTCATTCCAGAAAGTGGCTATGATGAACGTGGTGGATAGAATGCCGAATGTGATCGCTATGAATAAAATGTCCTGAGTTGTCATGATTGTATGTTTTAAAGTGTAGAATATTGTTCTTCAAATTGCCCTTGACAGTTTTCAAATGCAGCCGCCTCGATTTCATCCTTTAGGTCGGAGAGTAGATCAGCCTGGATAAGAGGAAGGATGTTCATTCCTTCGTAGTTGACCTCTTCCAGGTCAATGTCATATCTCTCTTCTCCGGTTTCTTCGTCCCGGAATCCGTAGTCATACCCCACATACCTGATCTGCAGGTCCGTCACGTGATTTATTTTCTTGCGCCAGTAGCCGGCGAGCGTCTTCGTAAGTGGAAGATCGAAGCTGAAATTTTTAGTTATCTTTGCCATGTTTTTGGATTTGTGCCGTCAGTTACCTCTGGCGGCTTTTTTATATAAAGATTTTCTGAATTTGTCAATGAATGCACGCTTTTCCGCCTCTGTCAGGCCCTTTCTCTTACCCTTTCGGGCGGAAGGGGTAGAAACCCCCTCCAGTTGTTTTCTTACACTGTAACATCTTTTCCTAAGCGTCTCAGCTTCTGCTTCAATCGTTAGGAGTTCGTTTATGAGGTTATTCTGAGTCATGCCGTTATCTCCTTAATTTCTGCCAGATAATCTCTCAGTTTCTTTCGGATGTCGGGATTTATATTGAACCCTCCTATCGCATGCCTGATAGTTGGTGTTGAAACCCCGGTTATTTCCGCCACTTTTTGCGTATTGCCAAAGCCAATCACGGCGTTGGCTAACTTTTCTCTCTCTTTATCCGATAGCGGCTTCCTATCTTTTGCTGGGTAATTCATATATTTGCTTTATTAATTGCTAAATGAATTAATAATGCAAAGATACAACAAGATGAAACAAGAAACAACATACGTAAACAAATTTCGTCAACAATTAATTTATAACAACAATTTTAAACAATATGAAAAAGGAGCGCAGTCTCTTTTCAAAAAATTTAGATTTTTTGATGACAAACGCAGGAATGCAGAATAGAAAATTGGCGGAAGCAACGAGGGTTCAGGTCCAAAGTGTAAGTAATTGGCGCATTGGTAGAAATGATCCAGAACCAGAGACGCTAAATATTATTGCCAAAATGTTCGGTATTTCTTCTTCTGACCTCAAGAAAAAGGATCTTTCACAAAGTGGCTTTGCGACGGTTGAACTGGGAGATTCTTTGAGAAAGATTGATGTTAAGGTTGATGTACTGTTAGAGGCTATTTCGATGGTTTTGGGAGAACAACAGAAGAAGGTTCCCCGCTTGATTGAGGAGGATTTGAAGGCTTTGGTAAATAAGCGATTAAATGACGATGATAAGGAAGGAATAGTAGTTTAATAGTAGGCGGCTTTTTCTTGTTATTTTTATTCATGGTTAAAGAAGTTTATGGTGATAGTCCGATTAGCAATATTGCTAAAATATTTAGCAAAAATAAAAGATAAAAGTGTAATGTATTTGCACTGTGGATATTTTTTTAATCTAAAATCTTAAATCAATGAAATCAATCGTGTTTCTTCTGCTATTGGGTTTGCCACTCTTTTCATTCGCCCAGGGGGGTGTTGCTGATCTTGACAATAAATATGGATTTAGAAACATAAAATTAGGCACTCCCTTGGATTCCATTAATAATTTAGTGATATTATCAATAAAGAATAATCCGTATTCTATCTACAGAAAAACAAATGAAAATTTAAAAATCGGAGACATTAAATTGACAGATATTACTTACTCTTTTGTTGATGATTCGTTATATGCCATTCTTATTGAACTGAATGACGAAAATGATGCTGGTGAGTTGCTCCAGATGATTCAAAATAAGTACGGAGAAGGCATCAAGCTAAATAGTTTTTCTGATGATTATTACTGGAGGGGTGAGAAAGTAATAGCAAAATATCATTTAGATAAAATTGGAAATGTGTCTTATTTTTTAATAGAAAGCATCTCGCTTAGTAACAAAAGAGAAGAAGAAGAGAAGAATAAAAATAAGCAAGCGGCACAAAGTGTATTTTAATCTGAAATCTTATGCATCAATGATATTTATTCTCTGGATCATATTATCGTTTGTGGTAGCTGCTATAGGCAATAAAAGAAAAATAGGCTTTGTCTGGTCATTATTGGCTTCGCTTTTTTTAAGCCCTATAATAGGATTAATAATTGTAACATTTAGTGACAAGCGGGATTTTGAGGAAGAAGAAGTTCAGGAAATTCTTGAAAAAGCGGAATGGGCTATCCACAAAAAAAATTATTCTAAAGCCAAAGAATTATATCAAAAAGTAATAGAGAAGAAACCGGATGGATCTCCTCATTCATGTTTTGCCATGTCGCTTATTTATGCGAGAGAGAATGATAAGGAGGCTGAATTATTTTGGCTGAAAAAAGCCTTAAAGAACGGCTTTAATAACCTTGAAATGCTTAGAAATAATGATTTATTAAATAATATCCGACAGACCCCTGAATATAAGGACATTATTAAAAGCTATATCTGAACTAATAGTAACTAATTTATCTATATGACCATCCAGCAACTCAAATACCTGATAGCAATCATTGATGAAGGCGGCATACGGGAAGCGGCTAAAAAATGCAAAGTCAGCCAGCCGACCGTTACCATACAGATAAAAAAGCTCGAGGATGAACTGAGAGTTGAATTATTTGACCGGTCAACGGTCCCGGTCATACCCACTTTATTGGGCACCAGAATTGCCTTGCAGGCCCGGGTAGCCTTGAAAGAAATAGACATTATTAATGACATTATTCAAAACTATAGAAAGGGCATCCCACTGGCTGCCCGGCAACCTATCATCACGAAAGACAAAGAATTGCAGAAAGAGCTTAAGAACAGGCAAAGAGACATCAAAAAAGCGATTGAAACAGTAAAAGAGCTGCATGACGACCTGATTAGCATTCATTCAAAAGAAAGCGATTTGTTGAGGAAATAACCGGTTAGTAAAATAGTTAGTAAAGCTTTTATAATTCATCAATATTAAAGAATAACCTAATACTGAAAGTCTTACAGGATAAGGATTTAACCTCTAAAAAAGAGAACGCCCCTCCCTTACAAGCAGAGGGTCGCGGGTTCGAATCCCCCAACTCCCACAGAAGTTTTATCCGGCCTGAGTGCCGGATTTCTTATTTTTGGGCCATGTATTATGTGTATATTCTCTATTCGCCGGATCATAATCGCTTTTATATTGGACAAACTAATAATATGGAAGCAAGATTATATCGTCATAATTCGGGTTATGAAAAATCAACATCACCGTATGCTCCGTGGATAATAAAATGTGTCATTGAAAAAAGCACAAGAGGAGATGCTTTGATTTTGGAGAAGAAATTGAAAAATCTCTCACCGGAGCGTCTCCGTCAATTTATTGAAAAATATTCGTGAGTATGATAGCGGGCCACGACGTTGCCAGGCAAGTCGTGGTGCCGACCCGAGCGTCGGCATTCGAATCCCCCAACTCCCACAGAAGTTTTATCCGGCCTGAGTGCCGGATTTCTTATTTTTGGGCCATGTATTATGTGTATATTCTCTATTCGCCGGATCATAACCAATCAGTGAAATATTTTGTAAAAAAGAGCCAAATTACTATTGAATACCACACCTAAGTACGAATGAAGCACCGTCCAACTGACAGCGCTGCAATGATCGACTGCATACAGGAGCAATACGTATTTCCGGCCGCGCTACTACCTGGAGATAAAAAGATCAGGTTGGAACAATATATTCCGAGATGGTGAAGATGGATCAAAGGACTCGTTGAAACTGAAAATAAATCTGATCAAATTCGGATAAGAAATATTTTGAAGATAGTATATAAATATATACCTTTATTTTGTTAATCAAAAACGAGTTTCATGAAGTCAAGTGAATTGCACAGATTAATCAAGAAGAATGGCTGGAAACTTGTGAGAATAAAAGGTAGTCATTACATAGGGGTTGCTCAATGACTCAAAGCATATACTCTGTGAGCATTTTGGAAGGATTCTGATTATTTATCTGTATAAGTTTTGATAAGAGTTTACCAAAAACCTTACATCTGAATATATAGAAAAAGATTTTGAATACAAGTTCTTAGAAGAGATTGGATTAAAAGAGCCATTTTTATAGGATAGGATCAATGTTATTAACTTGAATCTTTTGTAAGAGAAAGGGCTTTGCCCAAAGGGCAAAAATATGAATAACCGTGGGTGGAACCCACGGTAAAAAGAGGCGGTTCAGTTCAACCCTGTAAGGGTTGAATCATTCGTAGCTGACCTGGACCGTTGGCTGTGTCTATATGGCCATAGAGATTATTACATAACGCCACTTCGTGGCTTAAGACGTCCTTAAGTGAATGACATTGGAAATCAGATAAAAAATAAAAATCATCCGACGGGGCTAAAAAAATATAATTTCAAAAATGTTACAAGCTATTGAGCAAGCCCCTACATATATGAAAAAGGCGGTAGAACCTATCCGGTACCTTACCATGGTTCGGATGAAGTAGGAAAGGGATTGAAAAGAAAATAAAAAAAGAAATGAATTTAAAATAATAAAGTCATGAAAGAGATAAAAATTATTATCGAAAGAAGTAAAGATGCCTATTGGGCTTATTCTGAAAACGTGGACGGTGTTAATGGTGTGGGCGATACTGTGCAAGAAGTGAAACAATCTGCTCTTGAAGGCATAGAAATACAAAAAAAGTTAGGTAATTTGAAGCCTGGATCTTACAAAGTATCCTTTCGGTTTGATGCAGAAAGTCTCTTGACCTACTACAAAAAAATTTTTTCGGCGCCGGCCTGGCATCAATTAACCGGCATAAATGAGAAACAAATACATCACTATGCCACCGGACTTAAAAAACCGCGTCCGGCTCAGAAAGAAAAAATAGAAAAAGCCTTACATCAGCTCGGAGAAGAACTTATGGCTGTAGAACTTTAGTTTTTGATTGATACTTAAGCTGAGCTCAGGGCGTGACCCCGTATTATTGCGGAGTTTTTTATGAAATTTTTTGGCTGCTGATATTTCTATCATTTATTATTCTTCCATCTCTACCGGCTCTTTATTGCCGCCTGCTTTCCATAAAATAAGCATGAAGATACCGAAGGTCACATATACAATGCCGCACCAGAAATTCACTGTTTCAGTTTTACCACCCTCCGGATGCGAGATAAAAGAAGTGATAAAAAGGAAGATTCCTACCAGTGCGAAGAATAAGCCAATGACAAACCGGAGATCCAATACGTTCTTCATTTCTTTTCGATTTAAGCAAATATAATATTTAATATAATGGTCAGTATTAATACGTAAACACCAATTGCAACAGGGCGTTTATACCAGGCGATATGTCCCAACTTTTGCCGGGGCGTAAGGCTGTAAACAAGTCCAACCAGTTTCTCCTTTGGATGAGGTTTTGTAAACAAACTAACAATGACAGTAACGATAAAACAGGTGCAAAAGGCAATAATGGCTACCATAAAGCTTTGTGCCATTGTAGAACCAAAATGATGCAGATTGGCAATGCCCCCCCCTTTCCCTTCCGCAGTAGTCAGGTTATAAGTGAGTGCAGCCGCAGCAGTACCGCTGATCAACCCGAAAAATGCTCCGTGACCGGTGGATCTTTTCCAAAACATCCCTAAAAAGAAGGTGGCAAATAAAGGCGCATTTACAAAACCGAAAACCAGTTGCAGAAAATCCATGATGTTATTAAACCCGCGGGCTAAATAAGCCGTACCAATGGAAGCGATAATTCCAAAGACCGTTGCCCAACGGCCCACGTTCAGATAATGCTTATCAGTCTGGTTAGGTTTAATATATGCCTGATATATATCATAAGTCAATACCGTGTTGAATGCAGTTACATTGCCTGCCATTCCCGACATGAAGGAAGCAAATAAAGCCGTTAAACCAACGCCCAGGATACCGCTCGGATAAAATTGATTCAACAGCGATGGCAGCACCATATTGTAATTTGTTTCTCCCTTATAGGTAGGTATTGTATAGCCGGAATGCATGGCTACCATGGCCGCAGCAATAATACCGGGTAAAATAACAATAAAAGGAAATAACACTTTAGGAAAGGCAGCCACTAAAGGAGTATTCTGGGCCGATCGCATATTACGTGCCACCATGGCCCTTTGAACAACCAGAAAATCCGTACACCAATATCCGAAGGAGAGCACAAACCCAAGTCCCATCGCTAATTGCCATACATCCACTCCCATCGGGTTATCCGATGCCTTTCCCATATATTTCCAGGTATGCGTCATAGCATCGGGTAACCTGTGTACAATGCCGTCCCATCCGCCTACATGGTGCAGACCGATATACACCAGCGGAGCGACACCCAACACTATTAAAAAAAATTGCAACACTTCATTATACACAGCGCTGGTCAAGCCGCCTAAAAATGTATAAATAAGCACAATTCCGGAGGCTAAGAAAATGGAAAATTCAAACTTCCATCCTAATATCACTTCAAAAAGCAAAGCCAATGCATACAAAGAAATGCCGGATGAAAAGATGGTCATGATGGCAAAGGTAAATGCATTAAAACCACGTGTCTTTTCATCAAATCGCTTGGCAAGGTATTCGGGAACAGAGCGTGCTTTACTGCCATAATAAAAAGGCATCATGAATATTCCCAGAAAGACCATGGCAGGAATAGCTCCCAACCAGTAAAAATGACTCGTCATGATGCCGTATTTAGCGCCTGATGCCGCCATACCCAATACCTCCTGTGCGCCTAAGTTCGCTGAAATAAATGCCAGGCTGGTGATCCACATGGGGATAGACCTGCCGCTCATCAGAAAGTCATTACTCGTTTTAACCCGCTTTTTAATAAAAAACCCAATACCGATTACAAACAAGAAATAGGTAGCAATGATTAAATAATCAACAAAATGAAGATGCATAAAGGGTAATTAAATCTGGTGATAATAATTTGGTAGAATAATTTAGCGGGGGCTAAAATAGACAATTCCTTCAGTTAATTTCAAAAAAATATCTGTTGAAAAAAATTATCCTCTCAAGCTGAAATTCTTTTTTTATTTCCGAATCAAGGGAAGGCATCCGATAAAATTTAACCTTGCTTTTTCTCAGATACGCCGTTCCTCAGCTTTTCATTTTGCTGATGCCGCTGACTGTCACGGTTTGTCTTTTTTACAAAATTCTGCTCCAAAGCAACTGTCAGATCCACCCCCGTTTGATTGGCTAAGCAAAGCAGCACCCAAAGCACATCTGCCAACTCATCGGCCAGTTCCTTTTTCTTCTCATTTTCTTTAAAGGATTGCTCGCCATACTGTCTGGAAATGATACGAGCCACCTCTCCCACTTCTTCGGTAAGGACAGCCATATTCGTCAACTCATTAAAATAGCGTACTCCGTGTAGCTGGATCCATTGATCCACACGGTCCTGGGCTTCGCGAAGCGTCATAATGTTTGTTTTATTGTTTTAACGTAAAATACCAAAAAAATCAAATCCCTGCCGCATTTCAATGTCATGATTTAACACACAAAATATAAATAAATCTTAATGAACTAACATTCCCGATATTATCCGGCCGCCATACGACTGGCCTTAGCAATTGATAAATTTGCGCTACTTTTCCGCAATGAGCTCCTCTCCCATTATTTTTATTCCTTCCCCAAAGCTATGTGGCTTATACCCCAACATTTCCCCCGCTTTATCAATAATAAAACCCGTTTTTGGCGGGCGTTTGGCAGTTTGCGTAAAAGAAGAAGCATCCGCTTTTTCAATGAGCGATTTATCCAGATGAAAGTAATCCGCAGTTTTCAATGCCATTTCATAAGGAGTTAGAAAATCCCTCCCTGAAATATTGAAAATACCCGATATTTTATTTGTGTCAACATCATTATTCGCCAGAAATTTCTCCGTGATCAGTTGACAACCCATCGCGAGATCCTGCACTAATGTGGGGGTCCGCCATTGATCATCCACCACCCTGATCTTCTTACCCTGTTCCAAACTTTTTTTAACCCAGAGGATAATATTAGAACGGCTCATATCCTCCGCAATGCCATACACCAACACAGTGCGTGCGATGGCCCAACGTAATTGGCTGGTCATCAGCAGCATCTCTGCAGCCAATTTGCTCATGCCGTAATAGCTCAATGGATCCGGCAAGGCGTTTTCATCATAAGGGCCTGATTCGCCATTAAAAATAAAATCAGTGGAGACTAACAGGAATGAAGACTTTATCTGCTGCGCCGCTTTTATCAAATATTGTGTGGCAAGCACATTAGCTCTCCAGCACTGCTCTTTTTTTATTTCACAATCATCCACCTGCGTCATAGCAGCGCAATGGATAATCACATCGGGAACATTATCAGCAATTACTTTTTTCACCTGAGTTTCATCACAAATATCCAATGATATATATTGATAGCCGTTTTGATCTTTCAGGCGATTTCCACCCCGTGCGGTAGCAATGATCCGGTGATTGTTGTTCTGTTTTAATAATTTGATCAGATGTTGCCCTAACAATCCGTTAGAACCCGTTATCAATATCCTCATTCTACAAATTTTTAAAAATACAATATCCTTTTAATACTTTGGAAATAACCGTACTTTTGCACCCCGAAACGGAACAGATTCATTAAAAAAAGCAAAATTGCTTTATTTTTTACCATTTAGAAAAACTAATTCAAAATATTAATTTTGTGGCTTCTGATATCAGGACAGGCAACCAGGATAGTCATTTATCCGGAAAAACTATGGGTAAGGTAACTAATATCGCTGTGTTAACTTCGGGAGGGGATTCTCCGGGTATGAATGCAGCCATTCGCGCGGTAGTCCGTACCGGCATTTATCATAAGCTGAACGTATATGGTGTCATGTATGGTTATAAAGGGATGATCAAGGGCGACATTATTAAAATGGAATCCAAATCCGTTGCCAATATCATTCAGCGGGGTGGTACTGTTTTAAAAACAGCAAGAAGCAAAGAATTTTATGAATCCGAAGGTCGTAAAGAAGCTTATAATCAACTGAAAAAACATGATATCAACGGTGTGGTCGTGATCGGCGGTGACGGTTCATTTAAAGGAGCATTGGCATTCAGCCAGGAATTTGATATACCCTGTATAGGCTTACCCGGTACGATTGATAAAGATATTGCGGGGACGGATTTTACCATTGGTTTTGATACGGCAGTCAATACGGCTGTTGAAGCTATAGACAAAATACGTGATACAGCCGATGCACACGACCGCCTTTTTATTGTGGAAGTAATGGGGCGTGATGCGGGTTATATCGCTTTGCACAGCGGCATTGCCACCGGTGCTGAACATATTCTGGTGCCTGAACGTAAAACGAATATTGAAGATATTGTTACGGCTCTACAGGCCAATGAACGCCGTCAGAAGCTGGTGAACATCATTGTGGTGGCGGAGGGCGATGCTTATGGCGGCGCCAATGAAGTATCCAGAACATTGAAAGAAAGGGTTCCGCATATTGACATCCGCGTATGTATCCTCGGACATATTCAACGCGGTGGTTCTCCCAGTTGCATGGACAGAGTAATTGCCAGCCGCCTTGGTTTTGCAGCAGTGGAATCCTTACTGGAAGGCAGGAATAATTGTATGATAGGTATTGTAAATAATCAGTTGCAATATACGCCCCTGGAAAATGCAGTCAAGGACAGGCAAAAGATCAATGAAGACTGGTTCAACATCACACGTATTTTGGCGAGTTAATCTAAATAAAAAATAATGGCGACAAAAAGTAAGAAAGACCTTTCTAAATACATTAATAAGGGAATGAATCACGAAGCTGCCCGCCAGCACTCCACACATAAAACAAAAATAGTAGCTACTGTAGGTCCTGCCTGTGATTCTTATGATAAATTACTTTCTTTGGTGATCGCCGGTGTAAATGTGTTCCGCCTCAATTTTTCTCATGGTACGCTCGAAAGTAAAAAAGATATTATTCAAAGTATCCGTAAAATCAATAAAACAGAGCCTTATAATGTGGCTATTCTGGGTGATTTGCAAGGCCCTAAGTTACGCGTCGGGCAAATTGAAAATAATGCGCTGGAGGTACGGGCCGGAGATATCCTTACTTTCACCAATGAAAAATGCGTCGGTAATAAAGAAAAGATTTATGTTTCTTATCCCGATCTTCATAAAGATGTGAAAGTAGGAAATGTGGTCCTGATTGACGATGGCAAAATAGAAGTGAAAGTGACGGAAATTACCAGGGAAAATAACGTAAAAGCCGTTGTCACCATCGGTGGCATTCTTTCATCTAATAAAGGCGTTAATCT
Organism: Chitinophagaceae bacterium; assembly: GCA_004322015.1. GTDB lineage: Bacteria > Bacteroidota > Bacteroidia > Chitinophagales > Chitinophagaceae > FW021-bin31. The sequence continues at coordinate 24,361 of SCQT01000101.1, read as the reverse complement.
TCCGGATACTAAAATTTCTCTGCCCTGCCTTACCGGAAAAGACCTGGAAGATCTGGCATTTATCATTGAACAGGATATTGACTGGGTAGCGCTTTCATTTGTCCGCAGCGTAAATGATATCGTTACACTTCGTAATAAGCTGGATGAAAAGGACAGTAAGATCAAGATCATTGCCAAAATAGAAAAACCGGAGGCAGTAACTAACATCAGGGAAATTATTCTGGAGTCAGACGGCATCATGATCGCACGGGGAGATCTCGGGGTCGAATTACCCGTGGAACAGGTTCCCATGATCCAGAAAAATATTATCCGGAAATGTATTCATCGTGCCAAGCCGGTTATTGTTGCCACACAAATGATGGAGAGCATGATGGATCGCGTAAAGCCTAACAGAAGCGAGATCACGGACGTAGCTAATGCCGTTCTGGAAGGCTCTGACGCGGTGATGCTGAGCGGTGAAACGGCGATGGGACAACATCCTGCTTTAGTAGTGGAAACGATGAAAAAGATTATTGAAGAAGTAGAGAAAGAAGACATCATATATAACCGCAACCTTACACCCTTGTCACACTCGCCTTCTTTCCTGAGCGATGCACTTTGCTATAATGCCTGCCGCATTGCAGAAGATGTGAATGCAGATGCACTCATAGGCATGACACAGAGCGGTTACACCGCATTTATGCTTAGCAGCTACCGTCCCAAAGCGCCATTATTTATTTTTACCAAGATCGAGAAATTAGTGAATCAACTTAGCCTGAGCTGGGGCGTCAGGGCATTATATTATGCTGAAGAAGAAAGCATAGATGATATCCTGAGCGACCAACTGACTATTTTACGCGAACGTAACTTTGTAAAATCAGGCGATGTGGTCATCAACACCGGAAGTCTTCCCATCGAAGCACATGCGCCCACCAATATGCTGAAGATATCGAGGGTAGAATAACAGATGGTTATCTCCCCACAGAAATATCAGGATCTTTAAACTAACTATTTAAGATGAAAGGTATTTTTCATCCGGGAGACATCAGGACATTCTCCAAAAAAGTACTGCGAGAAGACTGTGCAGCCTTCAACGGGCAAATGGTTCATCCTTTGTACAGCACATTTGCGCTGGCACGTGATGCAGAATGGTGCTGCCGGCTGTTTGTACTGGATATGAAAGAGGATGATGAGGAAGGGATCGGCACGTTTATACAAATCGAACATCTTGCTCCTGCTCCTGTCAATGCTGCTGTTGACTTTACTGCCGTTATTGAAGAAATAAAGGGGAATGAAATTATTTGCTCATTTCAGGTTCAAAAAGATACAATAATCATTGCCAGGGGGAAACAAAAGCAAAAGGTACTGAAGAAAGAAAGGTTGGAAAGGTTATATCATTGAAAAATCTCAGGGATTTCCAATTCGCAGAAGAAATTCCTCATTAAAAGCTTCCTAAACAATGAATGATACATGATTTCATTTTCTTTATGCAAAGAAAAGTCTGTTCCATTCTCTAATTACAAAAAATAGTGGGCAAATATGATTTACATACTACCTTATTAGTATTTTCGCTTCACTTTTTCAAATTCGGATCTTCCGGTTTTCGAATCCACTACCTGCATTTCTACATGCGTTTTATTTCTCACTGCTCCAAAATGAACCCATGTTTTTACATAATAGATATGGCCGAATCGAACCGGCAGTGACATCTCAGCAGCGTGGTTAAATAAAGTCCCTTTTATCTCCAGGGGTCCTTCCTTCAGTACCTTATAAATATATCCCGAGTTATTTTCCTCTATGCCCATTTCAATGCCATCCAGATATATTGGATAAATATTTAGAAAATCGGTAAACTTACCCGGTCTGTACAGGTACAATACGGCATAATGCGAAGTATCATTGAAAGGCTTTTGGCGTAACACAGCGCTGTTAGCAATAGACGTAAAGAGCAATTGATTAGTAGGATATACCTGCGGGTGAAACCACATCGTGTCATCTCCTATCGGAAGATCAGGCATCTTATCCATATACGTGGAAAAGGTGAAATAGGTATTGGTTATGCCGGTAACCCGATAAATAAATGTGTGTTCTTCCATCAGCGAAAGTTGCTGAAATGTCATTTTGATATTACTCCTGACATATTTTTCTGAGAAGGCACAATCTTTTCCCCAACTGACATGATAGAGGGCTGAATCATGCGACTTAAGATTTGTTTCATATTCAAACTTATCGCCAAACCTTTCCGAGTACTGATCCGACGAGTTTTTAGGATAATAATAAAAAAGCCCCTCGTGAATATCTTTACACGTTAAAGGCTTGTCCTGGCAGTAAGAAGCCACGGGAATAAGGAGAAAAATGAATAAAATCTGTATCATTTTTTTGGCAGATAACGATTTATTGATCATTCGCTTTTTAATTTTATCTTTAGATATTCTATTTATTTTATGGTCATATACATAGCTTGTAGTTGTTATCTTGGTGGGGGATATTATTGTTGATAACGGTTATGTAGGAAAATCAAAATCACATACCTTACAAGTAAAGCTGACATTCCCACTATTAATATCTTTGTAGCGAATTAGTTCTTCTATATATTTAGTTGGATTTAAAGAGCTGAAGCTGAAACCTTTCGCTTTATGCATGATAAGTTTTTTAGGTTTACACCTTGGGCATCTCAACTCATGATCAGGAAATGATTTATGCGAATATTCTTCTATAAGAGCTGAGGTATTCTTCAACATTGTCTATAATTGAGATTGTTTAGGTTAATTCAGGGAGGATTATTAAATATTCGTCCAGTCAATTGCTTTCTACAAGCTCACCTTAGGTGCCTCTAAAGATAGTAACATATCTTTTAAACTATATAGTTCTTTTTCCGATCATAACAATTGCTTAACAAGGAGAGGAAAAATATCAAGCACATTCAAAAAATATATTCACTAAAATAATTAGCCTCATTTACTAAAAATATTAGTAATATTGCTGTCCTGATTTTTGGATCATGACAGCTTTTGACAGCCAACGGCATATTGTGCATTTAGATTTGGATGCTTTTTTCGTGAGCGTGGAATGTCTGCGCAATCCAAAGTTCAAAGGTATCCCCCTGTTAGTGGGCGGCAGCAGCGACCGGGGCGTGGTGGCATCAGCCAGCTATGAAGCGCGCCGGTTTGGGATCCATTCGGCTATGCCGATGAAAATAGCGCGGAGATTGTGTCCGCACGCGGTGATCATTGGCGGAGATTATGAAAGCTATTCCCATTACTCGCACCTGGTCACTGAGATCATTGCCTCCAAAGTACCGGTATATGAAAAAAGCAGCATAGATGAATTTTATGTGGATATGACAGGTATGGATAAATTTTTCGGCTGCAGTAAATATACTACTGATCTCAAAAAATACATTTTCAAAGAATCAGGACTGACTATTTCTTACGCTTTAGCCTCCAATAAACTGTTGGGGAAGGTAGGCACTAATGAGGTAAAGCCTGACGGGCAAATAGAAATCCCGTTCGGCACGGAAAAAAACTACCTGGCCCCGCTGACTGTGGAAAAAATGCCAGGCATCGGCGCCAAAACAGGAATGTTACTGCGGGACATGGGTGTGGAAACGATCCGTATTTTATCAGAAATCCCTGTGTTGTTGTTGCAGAATCTTTTGGGAAAAGGCGGTACAGAACTCTGGAAACGCGCCAACGGCATAGATGAAACGCCCGTCATTCCTTATTCAGAACAAAAAAGTATTTCCACAGAGAATACTTTTCAGACCGATACGATAGATGTGCACTTCTTAGAAGCAGAATTGGTACGCATGGTGGAAAAGACCGGCTTTGAGCTGCGCAACCAGCACCGGCTGACAGGCTGCATTACACTGAAGCTGCGTTATTCCAATTTTGATACTGTCACCAAACAATGCATACTTTCTTATACCAATAACGACGCTGTGTTGATAGATAAAGCCAAATCCCTTTTTACAAAGCTTTACGACAAGCGTTTGCTGGTTCGACTGTTGGGCATACGTTTCAGTCATCTCGTGACAGGCGCTTACCAGATCTCTCTTTTTGACGATACGGTGGAAACCATCCAGCTTTACCAGGCTATAGATCATATTAAGCGAAGATTCGGTTCCGGTTTATTGATGCGAGCCATGGGTGTACCGAAGCCCAAACAACCTAAAAAAGAAGCAGCATGTATTTAAACTGTAAAACCTGGTTTAGCTACCGTTATGGTACTTTCCCCACGGAGGATTTGGTAAAATATGCTGCTGAAGCAGGTGCTGTTTCCTTAGCGCTAACCAATATCAACAACACGGCAGACGCCTGGGATTTTGTGGATTTTTGCAGGGAAGCCGGCATCAAGCCTGTGCTGGGCGCTGAAATCAGGAATGACCACGTATTATGTTATATTCTTCTGGCAAAGAATGATGCAGGATTCTTATCCATTAACCGGTTTTTGTCGGAACATTTAATGCAAAAAACTCCTTTTCCTGAAAAACCTTCACTGGATAAAAATGTATGGGTCATTTATCCTTTTGGAAAAATTTCACCTGATAAACTGCAGGATAATGAATTAATCGGCGTACAGCCTGCGGAAGTGAATAAATTGTACAAAACAGATGTCAAAAAATACGCCGCTCATTTTGTCATCCGCCACCCCGTAACCTTTAAAGATAAAAGGGGATACAATATACACCGCCTGTTACGTGCTATTGATAAAAATATTTTGCTGAGCAGGCAATCGCATGATGACCTTGCCGGTGAGCAGGAATACCTGATGCCGGTGAGTGAGCTATTAAACACGTTCATCCGATACCCGGGAATTGTTTCCAATACGCTCCATGTAACAGACGCCTGTGAAACACGAATGGAACTTTTCGCGGATAAGAATAAAAAGTATTTTTCCGGCACGGAAAAAGAAGATGCAGACTTATTGGAACATCTGGCTTCAGAAGGGCTGCAGAAACGGTATGGGCTGCAGAATGATGCAGCCGGGAAACGGGTAGAAAAAGAGCTTGGCATTATCTATCAAATGCATTTTACGGCATATTTTCTCATCATATGGGATATCGTGCGTTATGCGAAAGGCCGCGGCTTTTTCTACGTAGGCAGGGGCAGTGGCGCCAATTCCATTGTAGCCTACTGCCTGGGGATTACCGATGTGGACCCCATCGGGCTGGATTTATATTTCGAACGTTTTTTGAACCCCAACCGCAGCTCACCGCCCGACTTTGATATGGATTTCAGTTGGGCCGACCGGGATGAAATCATCAACTATGTCTTTAATAAATATGGAAAAGAGCATGTGTCGTTATTGGGTATGTTCAGCACTTTCCAGCAACATGCCGTGATCCGTGAATTAGGTAAAGTATTCGGCCTGCCCAAAGATGAAATAGACCAGATCTCTGACCATCCGCAAATGGCCACGGACAAGTGGCAACAACAGATCATACGCTATGGCAACCTGATCAAAGATTTTCCCAATCATCTGAGCATCCATGCAGGAGGCATGCTCATTTCCGAAAAGCCCATTTATCAATATACTGCCACGGAATTACCTCCTAAAGGATTCGCCACTTCACAAATTGATATGTTCCTGGCTGAAAAAACAGGATTATTTAAGCTGGATATTTTATCTCAACGGGGGTTAGGACATATTAAAGATACAATAGAATTAGTGAAGGAAACACAGGAGGCGGATATTAATATCCGCGAGGTGGATAAATTCATGCAGGATAAGAAGCTGGCAGAAAAGATCAGGACAGCCGATACCATCGGTTGCTTTTATATCGAAAGCCCTGCGATGCGACAACTGTTGAAAAAGCTGGAATGTGATGATTACCTCACACTGGTGGCTGCGAGCTCTATCATCCGTCCCGGCGTAGCACAAAGCGGCATGATGCGGCAATATATTTATTATTATCATCATCCCGATGAAGTCGTTTACCTGCATCCCATCATGAAAGAACTTATGGAAGAAACGTTTGGTGTGATGGTCTACCAGGAAGATGTGATTAAGGTGGCCCACCATTTTGCAGGACTGGATATGGCGGATGCAGATGTGCTGCGCCGCGCCATGAGCGGGAAATACCGTTCCAATAATCGTTTTCAGTTGATCAAAGAACAGTTTTTTGCCAACTGCAAACAAAAAGGCTATAGTGATAAACTGACAGCCGAGGTATGGCGGCAGATGGAAAGCTTCGGCGGTTATTCTTTCAGCAAAGCACATTCCGCCAGCTATGCTGTGGAGAGCTATCAGAGCTTATTTTTAAAAACCTATTATCCCGTAGAGTTTTTAGTTTCAGTCATTAATAACTTCGGCGGATTTTACAACACGGAGCTGTATTTCCATCAGTTGAAACGCACAGGTGTACCAGTGCTTGCACCTTGTGTCAACAATAGTAATTACCTGACCTGCATCAGAGAAAAGAAAGTATATGTGGGTTTCGTGCACATCCTGGATCTGGAAAAAAATACGGCAGAATATATCATTAAAGAACGGAAGCAAAACGGCCATTATCTGCACCTGACCGATTTTATAGAAAGAACAAATATTACATTAGAGCCGTTGAATATCCTGATTAAAACGGGAGCGCTCAGGTTTACCGGCAAGCCGAAAAAAAGACTGCTGTGGGAAGCTAATTTTTTACAGAAAAAAAACAAGCAGCATGTCCCGGCGCACCAATCTTTGTTTGAAGAAAAACCCATGACTTTCACTCTCCCACTTCTGCCACAGCATCCCTTAGAAGATGCTTTGCAAGAGATGCAATTGCTGGGTTTCCCCTTGTGCGACGTGTTCAGGCTGGTGGATGATGACCCGGCAAAATATATCTCCGCCAAAGATTTACCTTTATATAAAGGAAAGCAGGTGACGGTATTGGGTTATTATGTCACAGAGAAGCATGCACGTACTATTAAAGGAGAAAGCATGTTCTTCGGTACTTTTTTAGATGCGGAAGGCAATTGGATTGACACCGTGCATTTTCCCGACGCAGCGCGCCGTGATCCTTTGCAGGGAAAAGGGTTTTATCGCCTGGCAGGGAAAGTGTCGGAAGAATTCGGCGTATATAGTATAGATGTATATCAGTCAGAGAAAGTAGGAATTAAAAGTATCAGATAGCAACATGGAGTATGCTATAGTAGATATAGAAACCACCGGCGGATATGCTTCCGCCAACAGTATTACAGAAATCGCTATCCGTATATTTGACGGCAGCCGGGTTATTGACAGTTATGATACACTGGTGAGACCGGAGCAGCATATCCCATTGTACATTACCTCATTGACCGGTATTGATGACAACATGGTATGCGACAGCCCTGTGTTTGAGGATGTGGCAAAGGAAATTTTTTCACTGCTGGACAGGCGCATTTTTGTGGCGCATAATGTAAACTTCGATTATTCCTTCCTAAAATATCAATTAGACGAAGCGGGTTATCCATATACAGCTCAAAAGCTTTGCACGGTCCGTATGGCGCGAAAAATAAAGCCGGGATTACATTCATACAACCTCGGCAATCTTTGTAATATGTTGCATATTCCCATCGAAAATCGCCACCGGGCCAGCGGCGACGCAGATGCCACAGTAACCTTGTTTTCTAAATTATTAGAATGGGATACGGAAGGAGCTATCCTATCCATGTTAAAGAAGGGCTCCCGGGAACAACAGTTGCCTCCCAATTTACCCAAAAAAGACTTTGAAATGCTGCCTGATAATCCCGGCGTCTATTATTTCAGGGACCAAAGAGGCAAAGTGATATATGTGGGCAAAGCCAAAAATATCAGGAAGCGGGTCGCACAACATTTCACCGGCAATAACCCCAATCCGCAACGGCAAAACTTCATGCGGGAAATTTATTCTGTCACTTATGAAGTCTGCGGAACAGAGTTGATGGCCTTTATTCTCGAAGCCATAGAAATAAAGCGTATCTGGCCAAAGCATAATCGCGCTTTAAAACAATATGAACCTAAATTCGGTTTATTTACTTATGATGATCTGGCAGGTTATAAACACCTGTCCATTGGAAAATATAACAAGAGCCTGCTTCCGGTTCAGGTATTTACCACAAGGGAAGGAGGCATCCACAAGTTGTATGAATTAGTCAGGCGTTTCGGCCTGTGCGCCTCCTTATGCCGTTTGGGAAACTGCGAGTTGTGCGGCAAAGTAGATAAACGAAGCGATCTGTTATGTACAGCCAATGAACCTCCCGAAATATACAATAGCAAAGTAACACAGGCCTTGTCGTTCCTGAAAGAAGATATGCCGGGCTTTTATATTATGGATAAAGGCAGGCACAAAAATGAGAAAAGCTACGTCTGGGTAGAGAACGGTAATTTTTATGGTATGGGATATATTGATAATTCGGAAGATATTCATTCTTTAGAAGATATTAAAGACAGGCTGACAAGGTATAACGGGAACCATTATATTATGCAGTTGATTATCTCCTTTGTGTGTAAATACCCGGGAAAGGTTTTTAAATTTGAGGAATCATTGAACCTTTATCAAAAAGATTAAAAGGAAATATCAATTAGGAACTAAAATTAAAGCTGATATCGTGAAGCGTTTTGATCTTTCGAGAAGCATTGGTATTATGGAAAGTTCTTTAACAAGATTATTCTTGCCGATTATATGTACCGCTTTCTGGTAAAAAGAAATAACCTGATTAAAGAATATGCTGAAAAAAAATGACGGGAATATTCGTTTGTTAAAAGCCTGTTTATTCCCTCACCTGCCCATCCCCTTCCACCACCCATTTTTCCGTTACCAATTTCTCTAAAGCAAATGGCCCGCGTGCATGCAATTTCTGCGTGGAAATACCTATTTCAGCGCCTAAACCGAAAACGGCCCCATCCGTAAAACGTGTGGAAGCATTAGAATACACGACTGCAGCATCTACGTCATTTAAAAACTTTTCGATAGATTTTTTATCCTGCGACACAATACATTCAGAATGTCTGGAAGAATATTCCCTGATGTGTTGCAGCGCCTGATCAAGTCCGGGTACCACCTTCACGGAACAGGCCAGCGAAAGAAACTCTCTGCCAAAATCAGACTCTTCGGCTTTTTGGAGTTGGGGATAATGTTGTCTTTCCAGGATGGAATAGGCATCCCGGTCGGCATGTACCATCACGCGGCTGCTTTCAAACAAAGGGGTCAGTTTAGACAGAAACTCATCAGCCACTTCCTTATCCACCAATACAGTGTCCAAAGCGTTACACACGGAAGGCCGGTTCACTTTAGCATTATACACTATTTTAGCTGCTTTCTCCAGATCCGCCGTCTTATCAACATAAGTATGACAAACACCCGCGCCTGTTTCTATCACGGGAATTTTAGAATTATTACGTACAAAATCAATCAGGTGTTGTGAACCTCTCGGGATGATGATGTCCACATATTTTTCAGCCTGTAATAAATCATGCACATATTCCCTGTCAGGAGGCAGTAACTGGATTATATCCGGATTAGCTCCTGAGGCTTGTAACGACTTTCTTAGTATATCTACCAGGATACGATTACTGTACCAGGCATCCGAGCCTCCTCTCAATAAAACGGCATTACCCGATTTAATACACAAGGCAGCTACATCTACGGTTACATTGGGACGCGATTCATAAATGACGCCCACCACACCTAAGGGCACGGTTATTTTCTTTATTTTTAATCCGTTCTCCAATGTGGTCCTGTATAATTCCTGATGAGTGGGATCTTTCAATCGGCTGACATCTTCCAGGCTTTTTGCGAGCGCTTCTATGCGGATTTCATCAAGTATCAGCCTGTCATAGCGTGGATCTTTCGGATCCATTCTCTTCAGATCTTTTTTGTTATTGATAATAATTCCAGGTATGGAATCACGAATAGCAGTAGCAAAGGTTTTCAGCAGAGATACTTTTTGCGCATCCGTGAGATCTTTTGCCGCCAGGCTTGCATCCTTTGCTGTTCTTAGTTGTGTATCTATAGAAGACATATTGTTTTTTAACCCTCCCTTACAAAAGTACTATATCATTCGCATGAGCTATCTCCATATTCTTTTGCTTTAACGAACTTTTCTCTTTATCAAAATCTATTTTGGCTTTAGCCACTGCAAAAATGCTTCCCTCCGAATCAGCGATATGAAAAACTTCTCCGGCTTCGAATGAATGGATCACTTCCACGATACCTACTGCGAGCAGACTGTTTCTGCCTATCAGCGCCTTTTTAGCCCCCCCATCTACCTTTACCAAACCTTTAATAAGACTTCCACTGGCCAGCCAGTTAAGCCGTGAATTCAGCCGGTTGGACTTCGAAGTGCAGACAGTACCGGTTTTCCCTCTTTCCGCCTGTAAAATGCTGTTTTCTTCTTCCATATTGAATATAACCACTTCAGTGCCTAAATGCGTAGCTGTCTTTGCGAAGTTCAGTTTGGAAGTCATTCCTCCAAGTCCCACATTGCTGACTTCATCCCTCGCTAAAGCCAGAATATTTCTATCAATATTTGATATCCGTTTTATCACCTGGTTATTACCGTCCAACACACCACCCATGGTGGTAGCCATGAGCAGTTTATCAGCTCTGAAGCCCACGGCAATCATGGTGGCCAGTTCATCATTATCTGAAAATTTCAACTCCTTATTACTGACCACATCATTTTCGTTAGCGATGGGTATTACATTACTTTTCCACAAAGCTTCATAGGTGTTTTTCAATTGCAAAAACTGATCCCGGTTAGCAAAATGCTGCCTTTCGCACAAACTTTGTGCAATTTCTACATGAAAAGGCCGAAAGTACTGACCGTAAGTCCGGATCAACAAAGGATTGCCAATAGCTGCAGCCGCTTTCTTTTCGACTAAGGTGCCGTGATAATTTTTCAGGTATTTTTTGCCAGCAGCCACCGCACCGGATGATACAATGACGATATTATATTTTTCTTGCAAGGCGGCGCTCTGACGTGCTATTTCCAATACAACCCGTTCATCAATCTCACCCTCAGCGGTAGTAAGAGAAGACGATCCGAATTTTAAAACTAAAACAGGCTTCTTCATTTTAAGGGAAATCGTTGTTACAATAATTTTTGCAAAGTTAAGTATCCCCTAAAATCACGGGGCAAATTATTGTTGGCACGTATAAATATTATATTGCCGGGACGTGTATGCCTTTTTACGAGGCTGATCAGAGAAAACCATCACGGTGTAGCGGTTTTAGTTTAATAGTTCAGAGCATTTTGGATAAAGTCATTTGTCAGAAAAGGATCAATGCTATCGCATTGGTTTAAGGAGGATAGTCAACCAAATTTTCGTAGGACTCTGAAAAAGCAAAAACCCCTAAAACATACATTTTAAGGGCTTAAAAATTCACATAGAATGTGTTCAGTCGGGATGACTGGATTCGAACCAGCGGCCTCGTCGTCCCGAACGACGCGCGCTACCGGGCTGCGCTACATCCCGAATCGGGGTTGCAAAGGTAATGCTTACTTTCTAAACCCTAAATATATTATTGTTCCAAAAATCTTTCCAGATTATCTTTCCATCTCAGGTACATCATATTATAGTCGTCTCTCAGGGTTTTATCGGGTTCTATCTGTATTATCTTCTTCAGTCCTCTAAAACTTTCATTAAAATCCGCATAATATTTTGCCCCCACCCCTGCCGCTCTTGCCGCACCCTGGGCGCCGTCTGTATCATATATTTCCAATATCCCCCCCGTGACATCTGCAAAAACTTTTCTGAATACCGGGCTTAAAAACATGTTAGCATTGCCTGCCCGGAATACCTTCATGTCCATTCCCATATCATTTCTCATCACCTCCAAACCGTACCGCAATGCATACACAATCCCTTCCTGCACAGCTCTGGCCACTTCCCCTCTTCCATGCACATTAAAATCAAGATTAATTAAGCGTGCCCCTCTGTTTTGATTTTTTAATACTCTTTCAGCGCCATTTCCAAAGGGAAAGAATATCAATCCATTTGCCCCCGGTATCACATTCTCAGCCAGCTTATTCATCTGTTCATACCCCTGAAAGTCCATATTTTTTCTTATCCAGCTATTGGCGATGCCAGTGCCATTGATGCATAATAACACCCCATTCCTGCGTTGACCAGGAGTATCGTTCACATGTAAAAAAGTATTCACCCTGGACAGCTTGTCATAATTAATTTCGTCCGTTACCCCGTATATCACTCCGCTTGTGCCGGCTGTGGCGGCTATTTCACCGGGATTCAGCACTCGCAGGGAATAGGCATTGTTAGGCTGATCTCCGGCCCGGTAAGATACAGGAATGTTTTTCGAAAGACGCAGTTCTCTCGCAGCTCCGGCTGTAAGCAAGCCCTGTTCTCCGAAAACAGGGACCAGGTCAGGGAAAATCTTCCTTTCAAAACCATAATAAGAAAATAATTTTTCTGCATAGGTCTGTTTCTTAAAATTCCAGCAAATGCCTTCCGATAATCCGCTTTCGGTAATTGTCATACAATCCGTCAGTCTGTAAGCAATATAATCGCCCGGCAGCATAGCCTTGTATATTCTTTCAAAAATATGCGGCTCATTTTCTTTTACCCATTTTAATTTGGAGGCTGTAAAATTTCCAGGTGAATTAAGATAATTCTCCAAACAGAACTCTTTTCCCAAAGCCTCAAAAGCCTGTTCCCCAATCTGTACAGAACGGCTGTCGCACCATATAATAGCCGGTCTCAATACCCTCCCTTTTTTATCCACGCAAACCAGTCCGTGCATTTGATAGCTGATGCCAATGGAAATTATTTCATCGGGTAAAAAAGAAATTTCGCGGTATAACTGGTGGGTGGCGCTCACTAATTCATTCCACCACATTTCGGGATCCTGCTCAGCCCATCCCGGATGCGGGGATTGTATAGGCATTTCTTTTTCGGGCGAAAAAGCAGAAGCCACACACTTCCCGCTCTCAGCATCTAACAATGCCGCTTTCACAGAAGAAGACCCTATATCGTAACCCAATAAATACCTTGACATGGCTGAATATTTTAAACTTATCCGTCATAGAACAATAAACCGGTCGAAAAATACGATTAATTTATTATTAAAGCTTATATCTTTCTTCTTTAATCCTCACAGTTCCAGAGTCAGTCCGTCATAAGCCAAATATCTTCCTTTCTTCAACTGACTACTCACTTCGCTGTGCAATCCAAGCTGATGACTGATGTGAGTGAAGTAAGCCTGTTCCACTTCCAATTCATCGGCGAGGGCAAGGGCTTCAGGTAAGGTAAAATGTGATACGTGATGTTCGAACCTGAGCGCATTCAATACTAATATTTTAGTTCCTTTGATTTTCGACTTTTCCTTCTCTGTAATATAATTAGCATCCGTAATATAAGTAAAATCACCTATGCGAAAACCGGTGACCGGCATCTTAAAATGCAACACTTCAACCGGAATAATCGGTATATCTTTGATTTGAAAGGGTGATGAATCAATAGTGTGCAGCCTGATCTCGGGGATACCCGGATATTTTTTGTCTGCAAAAGCGTAAGAGAATTCCTTTTTAATCACCTCCTGGGAAGGGATGGTGGCGTAGATATCTACCGGCTTTTTTTGAAAATAATTAAATGCCCTCACGTCGTCCATCCCGGCAATATGGTCTTTATGAGAATGTGTAATAAGAATAGCGTCCAAATGCTTCAATCCTACTCGTAACATTTGGCAACGGAAGTCAGGCGTAGTATCAACAACTATATTCAGATTATGATCCTGTATAAGAATGCTGCTCCTCAGTCGTTTGTCTTTGGGATCCCGGGAAGTGCAGACTTTACAACTGCAGGCAATCATTGGTACGCCAGATGAAGTTCCCGTTCCCAAAAAAGTAATTTTCAACTTATAATTCTTTTATTGCCTGTTCATAAAGTTTCCTGGATTCCGCGCTCAGCATATTGGGATCTATTTTTAACAGGGAAAGAATGTCAGACAAAGTATTGATCCTGCCTTCCAGGTCAAGGAACTTATTTACTACCACTACTTTTTTATGCTCCAGAATACAAAACCCCGAATTAAAATTTCCTTTTTCAAAGCGTAATTCGTAACCGGCTTCGTCCAGCAATTTAATTATTTTATCGAGCACTGCCTGGGAATACCTTATAGGCATTTTTTCTTTTTTAAATCAAGCCTCAAAAGTAAGAAAAATATAGCTAACTAATATTTTGAGGTGCTATAGAACTCTTAGCAATAGAGGATTTTCCTTCCTCAGCAGTGCTAAAACTCTCGGGTTCCTGCTTGTTGTTTCCCATGTGAATCCTCCTTATCGTCCATTTTGCCAAATCGGTAAGAAAAGGTGATCCCAACAGAACGATAGGGGATCAGGCGTTTGCTTTGGTAGGAAAAAAACGGGCCCGTGATGTTCTCCGTCTGGTCAAGGTATTTGGTGAAGAAATTGGCCAAGGAAATACCAATACTCCCTTTATTGTTGAATAACAGACGCTTGAAAGCGAGAGTGTAATAATAGAAGGAAGGATAGTATCCCTGTACTTCATTGCGTTTAGAGTGGAACATTCCAAAAAATTCTCCCTCATATTTGGGACTCCATTGGTAGGAAACATTCAGGTTGATTCTATAATCAAGGCTGTTGCGATGATTCCCGCTTACAAACCTGTTTGTGATGTATTTGTCAAACACAAAGATATTGGTTCTGAAATCCAGCTTATTGTTCAGGGAATAGCTGGAAAAAATATTGAATCCTATGTTTTTCTCAGTACCTATATTTTCCCTTGTGGAAACAGCTACATTCTTATAGGTAGTGTCTCCAACGGTATAAAAAGGAAAAAAACGGGTATAAGGCTGAATGTCATGAGCAGAATGGTTGTAATACAAGGTAATATTTGTCATAGCCTTCTTCCTGATATAAAAAGAGTATCCCAGCTCAATCCTGTCGTGAATCTCCGGGCCCAGGGAAGGGTTGCCTACCTGGATATTGGTTGGATCACTGGCATTGATCGCAGGATTCAGATCACGGAACTCTGGCCTTTCAATCCGTTTGGAATATCCCAGCTTCAGCATCTGGTGTTGCTTGAACGTATGCGAAAAAATAAGCGAGGGAACAAAAGTAGAATAGTTTGGAAAGATAACCGGATTCCCGGCACTGAAGGTGCTCTTCAGCTCCGTAGCCTCGTAACGGACACCCGCTTCCATATCCAGGAAGTGAAGCAGGTTCGTAATGGCAGACACATACCCCGCCAGCACTGACTGGTGATAATTGAATTGTTGGGAACGAAACGGGTCCGGGACATAAGAATTGCTTCCCGTTACCAGCCCATAATAATCTGTTTTGCTGGCTACATAATCAAAGGTTCCCTTTACACCGGCTTCCAGCGTGGTCACCTTGCTGACAGGTTGGGTATAATCCACAGAAAAAATGGATTCGTTATCTGTACCCGGATTGAAACTCCTGGCTGCTCCGTTCATTATGTTTCCACCGGAATCAAACGGCTGGAGAAAATAGTTCATCGTATGATGGCCAGGATTGTAGGTTGCTAAAGCATCCAGTTCCTGCCCCTTTCTTTTAAATTTGTGCTGGTAAGCCAAGTCATACTCAGAGGAGTGTTCTCCATACACATTCCCGGATATTCTGTGCTGATACAGGGAAGAAGAAATAGGTTTAGTTAGATAATGGATGGTTTGATCCATGGTATTATTTGAATGCATGCTAAAGTGGTCATAGTCCATGGAACCGGTCAGATTGTCGTTCGGGGTAATGTCCCAGTTGAAACCCATCCACACATCGTAACCACCTCGTGTAATATTCCCCTGGCCCGCCTGCAGCATGTGATCCAGAGGAGCGCCGGAACTGTCAAAATCATGCCTGTCCAAGGTACTGATGGTGGAACTTTTCAACATGCTGTGCCCGTCGAAGGAGGCATTGACACCAAAGTTGTTTTTATGATAATTGAGCTGGATCCCGCCATTCTCCAGACGGCTTCCCAGAGTACCATTGATATTCCCGCTCCATCCTTTCGCCTTGTTGTTCTTGAGGATAATATTCAGAATGCCACCGCTCCCTTGTGCATCGTATTTGGCGCCGGGGAGAGTAATCACTTCAACCGCCTTGATCTGACTTGCGGGAATGGATTGCAAGGCTTCCGTCAGATTGGAACCAAACATTGTGGATGGTTTTCCATTAATCAGTACCCGAATGGATGAATTCCCTTCAATGGACACATTGCCATCCACATCCACAGAAACCATGGGGACCTTGCGAAGCACATCCGTGGCAACCCCGCTTTGAGAGGTGATATCCTTGTCCGCATGATACACGATCATGTCAATTCGGTTCTCAATCGTGTTCTGCTTGGATACAATGGTAACACCTTTAAGCCTGGCATTATCAGAGCTCAAATGCAGATTACCCACATTATGTACGTTGGCTTCCTTCACCCGAATACCGGCTATTGAAAAATCTTTATACCCCAAATATTTAACGCTCAAAGTATAAACGCCATCAGGAAGATTTGAAATACGAAAGTTTCCATTTTGATCGGTCAAGGAACCATTAACCGGTTTACCCTCTTTCAGAACAGCTATCATGGCATAAGCAAGAGGCTTGGCAGTCAGGCTGTCGGTGACTTCGCCTATAAGTGTACCGGATGAGGATTTAGAAGTGAGTTTCTGAGCAAGCAGCAAATGACATGTTCCAAGCAGAAGAAAGAAAAATATAAGGAATCTCATAAATGCTTTTTTCAACAATACCACTCCAAGAGCAGCACAACATAATATATATAGATTTTAAGGGTGCAAACATAAAACCTTAATCTGAAGAAATTCGGAAGATGGCAGTTGAGCCCTAAGCACAAATATTTGCTGGAACTAAAGATATAAAAAGCACCCTGAGTCGGTTAAAGATTTGTTGAATAATGACTAATGGATGATTGCTTTCCAGCGTATTTCGATTTCAGAATTTATGCCATGTGGCCTTTGTCGCCATATAAAATAATGAAAGAAAACCGCCATTTATTTAGTGACCATCCGTATCACTGGCACGATCATTTCCTCTAAAGAGATGCCGCCATGCTGGAAGGTATTCTTGTAATAATTCGCAAAATAATTGTAATTATTAGGGTAACACAAATACCCGTCTTCCTTGGCAAAGATATAAGAGGAATTGACATTCGGACGCGGCAGGCCCGCTTCTTTGGGATCGCGGAAAGCCAGCACATCATTCTCATCATAATTCAGGTTCCTCCCATGTTTATAACGCAGATTGGTAGTGGTTTGCTTGTCGCCAATTACTTTGCAGGGTCTCTTCACCCGCACACTGCCGTGATCGGTAGCCAGGATCAGTTTGATCTCTTTATCCGTTAATTTTTTAAGAGCCTGATGCAGGGGAGAATGTTCAAACCAGCTTTTGGTAATAGAACGGTAAGAAGTCTCATCTGAAGCCAGTTCTTTCAACACTTCCATTTCCGTACGCGCATGGCTCATCATATCTACAAAATTGTACACGATGACATTCAGATCATAATCCAACATGTTATGGATATTGTTCACTAAATTCTGCCCATCCTGGTGGTTGGTAATTTTAGTATAAGTAAACCTTACTTCTTTATGCCTTAAATGCTTTAATTGTTCTCCCAGAAATTTTTCTTCACTCAGGTTCTTCCCACCCTGCTCATCATCATTCTTCCATTCGAGGGGAAAGGCTTTTTCAAGATCCACCGGGAGCATGCCGGCAAAGATAGCATTGCGGCTGTATTGGGTGGAAGTAGGAAGAATACTGTAAAAAGTATCCTCTTCCATGATCCTGAAAGATTCCTTGAAGATAGGTTCAATAGCCTTCCACTGGTCAAAACGTAAATTGTCAATTACTACCATGAACAGCGGTTTACCGGGTTCCAGGTGCGGCGCTATTTTATAACGAAACAAGGTATGGGACATGATAGGCGCTTCCGGGGTTTTAGGATGCACCCAGTTAGCGTAATTCCTGGAAATAAATTTGGCGAATTCGGTATTGGCCTCCGCTTTTTGCGTTCCCAGCACTTCCTGCATTTCAGGACTGTCACTTTTAGTCATTTCCATTTCCCAATAAACCAGCTTTTTATATACGTCCATCCACTCATTATAATTCAGATTAGAGCTCAGCGCCATAAACAGGTTGCGAAAATCCTGCTGATAGGCGGTAGTTGTTTTTTCTGCCACCAATCTCCGGTTGTCAATGATTTTCTTCAGGGTAAGCAATACCTGATTAGGGTTCACGGGTTTTATAAGATAATCTGTTATCTGCGAACCAATCGCATCTTCCATTACATTTTCCGCTTCATTTTTAGTAACCATTACGACCGGGATCTGCCTGTTTATTTCCCGGATCAGGCCCAGGGTTTCCAGGCCGGTAATGCCGGGCATGCTTTCATCTAACAAAATGACATCTACCGGATTTTCCCTGACGTATTCCACGGCATCATGGCCGTTGCTGAGAGAGGAAACGTAATACCCCTTATTTTCCAGGAACATGATCTGTGATTTCAATGAATCTATTTCATCGTCCACCCAAAGTACATTAGCTGTGCTCATGTGATATTATTTTAATTATTTGTAAAATCATTTATTGATCTGAATTAAACTTCCCTGCAAAAATCAGGTCAGAAATTCAAAATTACCCTTTTCTTTCGGGGCAGCGTATCTTTGTATCTTTAAAAGAGTCTTTTTTAACTTTTTATTAAGCGGTCGTAATGACAGAAAGTAAAAGGAAAATCATCAATGACCCCGTTTATGGCTTCATCACTATTGACCATCCTTTAATCTATGATATTATTCAACATCCTTATTATCAAAGATTACGGCGTATTTCCCAAATGGCCCTGGCATGTCTCGTATATCCCGGCGCCATGCATACCCGCCTCTCTCATTCTTTAGGGGCCTATCATCTCATGGGACTGGCTTTACGGGAACTCCAAAACAAGGGAGCAGAGGTGACCGAAGAAGAAAATGTGGCCGCCAGGATAGCCATCCTCCTCCATGATATAGGACACGGGCCTTATTCTCATACCCTGGAAAACACCATTGTGGAAGATGTGATCCATGAAGATATCTCTGCATTGATCATGGAAAAAATGAATGAGGAAATGGACGGTGATTTAGACCTGGCCATCCGGATCTTCCGGGGAGATTATCCTAAAAAATTCCTTCATCAGCTTGTTTCCAGCCAGTTAGATGTGGACAGGATGGATTACCTGAACCGGGACAGCTTTTACACCGGTGTGCATGAGGGAGTAATCGGTTATGACCGGATCATTAAAATGATGATCGTGTATAATGATGAACTGATGGTGGAGGAAAAAGGTATTCATTCTATTGAAAAGTTCATTATTGCCCGCAGACTGATGTATTGGCAGGTTTATCTGCATAAAACAGTGCTCTGCGCAGAAAATATGCTGATAAAAATATTCATCCGCGCAAAAGAGCTGGCGCTGCACGGAGAAAAGTTGTTTGCCTCACCTGCCCTGGCATTTTTTATGCAACAAAAAACAAACGGCATTATCTTTGCCGCCGATCCTGAATATCTGGCGCATTTTTGCCAGTTGGATGATTTTGACATATTATCCGCTATTAAAGTATGGGCAAATCACAGGGACAGCGTGCTTTCTACGTTGTGCCGGTGGTTGATAGAAAGACGACTGCTTAAAATAAAACTGAGCAATAACCGTTTTGAAACGATGGAACTTGAGGAAATGCGCGAAGCGCTGAGTAAGAAGTCGGGGTTGACAGGTACGGCATTAGATTATTTTATTTTCACTGGAACAGCAGTTAACAGAACGTATAATGTAACCGACGATAACATCAATATCTTATTTAAAAATGGTGAAATAAAAGATATAGCATCCGTGGATAATGCACTTATCAATAAATCCGTATCCATACCCATAAAAAAATTCTATTTTTGTTACCCCAGAGTATAATGAAACAGGTTATTTTTCACCCGCCGGTAAAAAACACCGGTATTAATTTTTTTCTATGCATTTCAGCGCTTTGCAGATTGCAACCATCTTAAATGGCAGGCTTGAAGGGGATCCGGATATCAAGGTGCATGTTATCTCAAAAATTGAGGAGGCAAATGAAGGTTCACTTAGTTTTATAGCCAATCCGAAATATGAAGAATTTCTCTATAGCACTAAAGCCAGCATCCTTATTATCAATGAAGATCTCCAGTTGACGAAGCCTGTGGAAGCTACCCTCATCAGGGTAAAAGATGCGTATGGGAGTTTTGCCCTTTTGCTGGAAAAGTATAACCGCATTCTCAGCGAACAAAAAGGTCATTTAAAGGGAATCCAGCAGCCTTCCTATGTAGCCTCGACCGCTACTCTCGGAGCAAATGTATATATCGGGGCATTTTCTTATATCGGAGAAGATGCCAGAATAGAAGATAATGTACAGATCTATCCGGGTTCATATATCGGAGATGGAGCTCAGGTCGGTGAAAACGCTGTTGTTTTTGCCGGTGTAAAGATTTATCATCATTGTGTGATAGGTAAAAGAGTGATCATTCATGCGGGAACTGTTATTGGCAGTGACGGCTTTGGCTTTGCTCCTCAACAGGAAGGTAATTACAAGAAAGTTCCCCAGATTGGTAATGTGGTCATAGAAGATGATGTGGAAATAGGGGCTAATACTACCATAGACAGGGCTACCATAGGTTCAACTGTTGTTCATAAAGGGGTGAAACTGGACAATCTTATTCAAATAGCCCATAATGTGGAAATAGGTGAAAATACGGTCATTGCCGCACAAACAGGCGTTTCCGGAAGCACCAAAGTGGGAAAAAACTGTATGTTTGGCGGCCAGGTGGGATTAGTTGGACACATTCATATTGCAGACGGGACACGTATAAACGCCCAGAGCGGACTATCCAAATCGGTGGCCGAACCAAACATGGCGCTGAATGGCACTCCGGCTTTCGACTATAAAAGTTCCTTGAAAAGTCAGGCAATTTTTAGAAATTTGCCGGAGCTCGAAAAGAGAGTAAAAGAATTAGAATCTCTTATAAAGCAACTGATATTAGAAAAAGAACGCATTTAAACTCAGGAAGAAAATAGTCGGCATGGAAAACAATGAGACCCATTATCAGCATACCCTGCAGAAAGAAATCACTATATCAGGCGTAGGTTTACATACCGGATTACAAGTAGAAATGTCTCTAAAGCCTGCCACTCCGGGATTTGGCATTAAATTTCAACGCATTGATTTACCCAATAAACCCATTGTAAAAGCGGATGTGGATTATGTCACAGACACTTCACGAGGCACTACCCTCGAGCACAATGGCGCCCGCATCAGCACAGTTGAACATTTAATGGCCGCCCTGGTAGGCATGGGCATTGATAATGCGCTGATTGAACTGAACGGACCGGAAGTTCCCATAATGGACGGGAGTTCCCAACCGTTTATAGAAACTATAGAAAATGCAGGCATTCACAAACAGGATGCCCAGAAAGTATATTACTCCATTGACAGCAATATATATTTTTACGACGAAGCCAAAAGGGTCGAAATGGTAGCATTGCCTTCCATTGATTACAAAATCACCGCCCTGATTGATTTTAATTCTCCTGTCCTCGGCACCCAGCATGCAGCCCTGAAGAATATTTCAGATTTTAAGAAGGAAATAGCGCCCTGCCGCACTTTTTGTTTTCTTCATGAACTGGAATATCTGCTTGAAAATAATCTGATCAAAGGCGGCGACCTGAATAATGCCATTGTAGTCGTTGATAAACCGGTGAATGACGGACAATTAGAACGTTTAGCCAAGGCTTTTAACCGGAAAAGAATGTCAGTGAAAAATGAAGGCATCGGCATCCTGAATAATGTCCAACTGCGTTTTCCTAACGAACCTGCCCGTCATAAACTGTTAGATGTAGTCGGAGATCTGGCGCTGGTGGGTTATCCCATTAAAGCGCATATTATTGCCAACCGGCCGGGTCATTCTTCCAATGTAGCTTTCGCAAAAAAGATAAAGCATTATATAAAGAAGAACCGGCATAATAAAGATGTGCCGGTGTATGATCCCAATTTGCCGCCGATATATGACAGCCGCCGTATTGAAAAGTCCTTACCGCATCGTTTCCCTTTTCTGTTAGTGGATAAGATCATTGAATTAAGCGATACCCATGTGATAGGAATTAAAAATGTGACTTTTAATGAATATTTTTTCCAGGGGCATTTTCCCGGAAACCCGATCATGCCCGGCGTATTGCAGATAGAAGCGCTGGCGCAGGCCGGAGGTATTTTGGCTCTGAACACTTACAGCGACCCCGAAAACTATGATACTTATTTTCTTAAAATTGATAATTGTAAATTCAAACAGAAGGTAACTCCAGGAGATACCATGATATTAAAATTAGAGCTGCTTAGCCCTATCCGGAGAGGGATATGTGAAATGCGCGGGACAGTCTTCGTCGGGAATAAAGTATGTACAGAAGCTGATTTAGTAGCTCAAATCGTGAAAAAAGATTACAAATAACGCATGATTAATCCGCTCACTTACATCCATCCGGATGCCAAACTACATCCTACTGTAAAGATTGATCCATTTACCGTCATTCATAAAAATGTGGTAATAGGAGAAGGCACCTGGATAGGTTCCAATGTGACCATTATGGAAGGTGCAAGAATTGGGAAGAATTGCAGGATATTTCCCGGAGCCGTGCTTTCCGCTATCCCCCAGGATCTGAAATTTGCAGGTGAGCAAACAGAAGTGTTTATCGGGGACAATACGACCATACGGGAATTTGTGACAATTCATCGGGGGACAAAAGATAAATTAAAAACCGTTATCGGAAATCATTGCCTGATCATGGCATACAGCCATATTGCTCATGATTGCTTCGTAGGCGATCACTGTATTTTATCCAATAACACGACATTAGCCGGACATATCACTATCGGGGAATACGCGATCCTGGCTGGGTTAACGGCAGTCCATCAGTTTTGTAAAATAGGCGCTCACGCATTTATTACCGGCGGTTCATTGGTTCGTAAAGATGTTCCTCCGTTTGTAAAAGCAGCCCGCGAACCTTTATCTTATGTAGGCGTAAACTCTATCGGATTAAAACGCCGTGGTTATTCCTTAGAAAAGATTAACCAGATCCTGGATGTTTACCGTGTACTTTATGTACGCGGCTACAGTGTCTCTCACGCCCTAAGCATTATTGAAACCCAACTGCCCGCTACGGATGAACGGGATGAAATCCTGACATTTATCCGGGAATCCAACCGCGGGATCATGAAAGGTTATAGCAGCCGATCCAATGACGATATCTCTTGAAAATACCGGTAAAAGATACAATTACGAATGGATCTTTCGTAAAATCAATTTTACATTTGAGAAAGGAAACCGCTATGCCGTACTCGGTCCCAACGGATCAGGTAAATCCACTTTACTTCAGATCATCGCCGGCAGCCTTGCCGCAAGTGAAGGGAAAATCAATTACTCGATCAGCGGGAATATACTGAACAGTGACTATATCTTTCGTTATCTAAGCCTGTCTGCTCCCTATCTGGAATTGATAGAAGAATACACCTTCGCCGAATTATTGGGTTTTCAGAGATATTTTAAACCTTTCTTAAACAATCTTCAGGCAGAATCCATAGCGAAGATAGTGCAATTGGAAAATGCGCTGCATAAGCAAATACGTTTTTTTTCTTCAGGGATGAAGCAACGGGCCAAATTAGCACAAGCCATTTTTGCAGATGCCCCTCTTCTGCTGCTTGATGAACCATGCACCAACCTGGACGAAGCAGGCTGTCAGTTGTATCAGGAACTGATCACTCAATATACCACTAATAAATTAGTGATTATAAGCTCTAATGATCCACAGGAATATGAGGCCTGTAACCGGTATCTGCATATTACGGATTACAAATAATTCCTGCCCCGTTATAAAATAATTATATATCATTTACATAAATAGGGCTTGCTCAATAACTTGTAACATTTTTGAAATCATATTTTTTTAGCCCCGTCGGATGATTTTCATTTTTTATCTGATTTCCAATGTCATTCACTTAAGAACGTCTTAAGCCACGAAGTGGCGTTATGTAATAATCTCTATGGCCATATAGACACAGCCAACGGTCCAGGTCGGCTACGAATGATTCAACCCTTACAGGGTTGAACTGAACCGCCTCTTTTTACCGTGGGTGGAACCCACGGTTATTCATACTTTTGCCCTTCGGGCAAAACCCTTTCTCTTACAAAAGATTCAAGTTAATAACATTGATCCTATCCTATAAAAATGGCTCTTTTAATCCAATCTCTTCTAAGAACTCGTATTCAAAATCTTTTTCTATATATTCAGATGCAAGGTTTTTGGTAAACTCTTATCAAAACTTATACAGATAAATAATCAGAATCCTTCCAAAATGCTCACAGAGTATATGCTTTGAGTTATTGAGCAACCC
>SCQT01000100.1 GCA_004322015.1 Chitinophagaceae bacterium | reverse complement strand
ATACCGCAATACCATTTTTCCAGAAACAGGACTATACGCCGCTTTTTGAGGATAATAATATTGATTCTTTTGGGAATTATACAAGCAAAGCAACGGCGAAGGATCACCAGCAGGACTGAATTCCCGGCCAGGCTGAACCGTTATATTCTCCATACTGGTGATCCATCCTTTGCCATTGATATGAATTTTAAAATAGTCCGTGCTGAAACTCCATTGACAAAAGCCGGAACTGTATAGGCTGATACAAACTATAAATAATGATCCTGCTTTTATTAAAAGTCTTTTTTTCATCTGTCAAATTATCATATCTTTAATGATTATCCACCATTATAGAGGAACCGATGCAACCTCATTACTTACTTTAAGGGCAGGCTACAGAACACGTGTTTTAGCGGATAATCATTATGTTTTATTATCGGATGGCTGCTGTTCCTACTCTCACTGAAGTGGATCAAAGGTACCGCCCCAGTTCTTATCCTGTGCAAGCTTAGGATCCGATTGCAATTCGGAAGTAGGGATCGGATAAATATATTCTTTGTCCGGTATGGTTATATCCTGCTTGTCAGTTCCGTAAGAAAAAGAAGTAAACCTGTTCCACACACTATTGATATCGCTTAATGGTTGTACTTCTTGTTGACCCGTCTTTAGTTCAATAGCTAGCCCATGCCGTTGTTGCAGATCATTAAGGATATCGAATCTTTGCCAGCGTCTCAGGTCATCCCAACGCTTACCTTCAAATGCAAATTCCACGAAACGTTCGTTGATATAAGCTTGTCGGATTTCAGCCTGTGTATTAGCAGTAATTCCATAATTCCCATTCGGACCTGGCAGAATACCGGCACGATCACGGATAGCATATAGCACCTGTAAGGCTTCATTTGTCTTACCTACCTCATTGGCTGCTTCTCCATAATTCATCAGCACTTCAGCATAACGTATTTCAGGCCACCAGACCTCAGCATTATATACAGTGCCTTGTGTTAAGGTAGTGTCCACAGCTTTAATTCTATAGAAACTGGATCCTGAAGGCAGGGTTTCAAATGTTACAGGATTATATGTACCTTCGATTCCAGCAGCTGCGTTTACACTATAGATAGTATCATAATAGGTCCATACATAAGTATTTGCCTGTTTTAATCCGGCAAAATATTGGTATGGGTCCCCATTATAATAGATAGTAGCATAGAATCTATCATCCCGATCCCTAAACAACGTGTCATAATTCATGGTAGCCGTATTCCATGAAGAACCATCTTTCCTGGGAAATGCGTTTACTAGATCCAATGAAGGACGGTCAACGCCTGTTTCATCTTTAGAGAGGAATGTAGGAAGAATACCACCTTGGAAATACGTGCTCTGTGGGTAATTAAACTCCCTCACCATCACATCCTCCTCATTAGGCTGATTATTCCATATCCCGGCATAATTTGGATACAAGCCTTTACCCTGAGCATCACAGAAATTCTTAGCAGCCAGGCAGGCATTATAAGCCTGCTGCCATTTGGTTTGATCATCAGTAGGATTAAAAAGCGGGCTGGCAAAAAACAATAGCACTCTTCCCTTGAACGCCATCGCAGCTGCTTTATCAATCTTTCCATAATTACTTCCTGACCAGGCATCGGGAAGCAGATTAATGGCGCTATCCAAATCGCTTACAATTTGAGATACGCACACAGAAGTCGAGCTTCGGGGAAGGTAAAGCGAATCAATGTTGTTGGGAGATTCTACCGTTAACACTAAAGGAACACCGCCATAATCTTTCACCAAGCCATAATAAGCCCAAGCTCTCCAAAAGAACGCCTGCCCTTCAATATAATTCTTACTGGAATCGGCAAATGTAGCATGAGCGACATTTGCTAAAATAATATTGATCTTCCGGATGGTACTATACACACCAAATCCATCAGGCACATTATCCGGCGTGATTGTTCCTAACAGCCATCCCGAAGTTTGCCTTTGATAAGGAACTTCTTCATCTGTTCCATTATCTGATGACCCGGGATTCCCCGGCATCAAAGCGGCATAAATATTATTCAGATAGGCGTTCGCCAGATCGGCATTGGACCATACTTGTGACGGGTCTATGGCGGCAAGATCTTTCTTATCAAGGACTTTAGCACAGCCACCCAAAATAAGCATTCCACAAACCATAACGGTTATAATTAGTTTTATTTTCATCGCGATGTAATTTAAAATTAGCAATAAGTTTAAAGCGTTATTCTCACCCCTAATGAGAACGTGGACATGACCGGGTAGCTCATAAACTGATATACCTCAGGATCATAAAACTTAAACTTGCTTAAGAGAAACAGGTTGGTACCTGAAGCAAATACATTAATGGAGCCTGTCCCCAGTCTTTTACTGACCTTTAGCGGAAGATTATATCCTATACTCAAATCCTTTAATCTCACAAAGCTTCCGTTATAGAGATTAAAGCTTGAATTGTAAGTATAATCAGCTCTGCTATCCCCCCATGGAAAAGGTTTAGGCATGGTGGCGGTATTTGCATTTTCCGGGGTATAATAATTGTTCCACCAAGCAGTATGTGTTACATAGACACCAATGTTCCTGCCAAAAGCATCATTATAGAATAACTTGAATCCGGCTAATCCCGCAAACAAGGCATCCAACGTTATCCCCTTATATTCAAAATTGAGATCCAGCCCATAAGAAACAGGCGCTTGTCCCTGTCCGTAATTTGCCAGTACAGTCTGGTCATAACTGTCTATTTTGCCATCCGGCTTACCGTTAGGACTGCTAATATCCTTATAAGCTAACATGCCGAGCACGGGCGCCTGTCCATTGATTGTAAATCCTGCCGGGACCTTGTCCAAATCTGCCTGAGTACGGTATATGCCGGCTGCTTCATAACCATACAGATAGCCAAGTGGTTTGCCATTAGGATTCTTGTATGCAGGAGCATTAGCTGCCACATCCCTTTTTATCACTTTGGTAGTAGCCAGCCCAAAATTTCCGTTAACAGAATAGGAGAATGCCCCTATTTTATTTTTATATCCTAAGTCAACTTCTAATCCCTTTCCATTGACAATACCATAATTAACTGCGGGAAGTGATCCTCCGAACGTACTCGGGATCGCAAGAATACGAGGGCCGAGAATGTCATAAGTGTGCTCAAACCAGAAGTTGGTTGTCAGGTTGAAATTCTGTAAGAAATCCACATCAAAGCCTGCATTGTAGGCATGGGTCTTTTCCCAGGTAATATCAGGATTAGGAATGCCTGCATAATTTAAACCCGGTTGTTGGGCTCCGCTTGCATAATAGCCGCCTCCGATATCATAATGATCCTGCCACTGCCAGCCTCCGATAGCATCATTACCCGTAGAGCCAAAAGATGCCCGAAGCTTCAAGAAATCAATTGTATTAGATGCTTTACTACCCTTGAAGAAATTTTCATTCGATATGATCCATCCTGCAGATACAGACGGAAAGAATCCCCATCTTTTATCAGGAGCAAATTTTATGGAACCATCTTCACGGGCAGAAGCAGTGACCAGATATTTGCCTGCGTAATTATATTCCCCCCGGCCTATATAAGACAATCTTCCATCCTGGCTTTCATTTCCGCCTGTGCTCCAGTCGTCAGGATTGCTGCTGGTAGCAAAAAACTGATCTATGGGAACAAGAGGGAAATTATAACGGTACATGCTAAAATAATTGTACTGGGACTCGTATTGCTCATATACCAATACAGCGCTGATATGATTCTTTCCAAACTGCCGGTCGTAATTAACCTGCCCATTAAGCTGGTAAGAATCGGTTTTACCTTGCTCATTTCCAAGATAGGGTGTCCCTGGATCACCGCTTAATTGAGTACCCAACAAATGACCAGGATCAACGACCCCGTTAGGGCTTATGGTTTGATAATTATATAACAGTTGCTTTTTCGCAAAATTCACTACATAATTATTGTCTATGTCCCTGCTATAAGAGACTTTTACTGAGAGGCCTGGTACAAAAGGAAGTTTATAGGTAATGTTAACCAATGCATCATTTAATTGTATCTGATCACGCCAATAACCTCCATTTCTCATCATCTCAATTACATTACCTAACCAGCCCGGATTTACTGGATTCCCATTTACATAAGGTTGAGTGAAGCCAGACTGATAAAGTAATTTGCCCCATAAATTGTTTAAATCAGGAGAACCAT
Organism: Chitinophagaceae bacterium; assembly: GCA_004322015.1. GTDB lineage: Bacteria > Bacteroidota > Bacteroidia > Chitinophagales > Chitinophagaceae > FW021-bin31. The sequence goes on along the minus strand of SCQT01000100.1, from coordinate 5,645 downwards.
AATCATAGGTGAAATTAAACCTGTTGCGTGTTCCATTACTTTCAGCGAGGTTTAAATCAACAGTAAGATCTCTGGTCAACTTAGCGGATATTTTCCCCCGGAGATTATACTTTTTATACCATACATTCGGTAAGAATCCATGCTCATTATAATAGTCACCCTCCATAAAATAAGTAACCGTTTTCCCACCACCCGAAGCATCGAGAGAATAGGTTTGGGTGGTAGGATTCTGATAGGCCGCATTATACCAGGCTCTCCCGTTAGGGTTGAATTTATCAACCGCAGCTACATCAGCAGCAGTTACTGAAGAATCACCGTACACATATCGGTCGAGCGCTATTGAAGCGGGTACACTCATGTATTTCGGCATCCTTTCCGGTCTGCTTGCTGTAATCACACTACTAAATGAGATAACTTGCTTACCTGCCTCCCCTGATTTTGTGGTAACCAATATGACTCCATTGGCGGCACGTGACCCATAAATAGCAGTTGAAGCCGCATCTTTGAGCACCGTAATAGAAGCTACTTCATTGGGGTTCAATGCATTAAAACTCGTTTGATCACGCACTACTCCGTCAATTACATACACGGGACTGCCTCCATTCCATGATGTTTGAGCACGAATGCGTACAGAAGATCCAATTCCAGGAGTGCCGGTATTGGTTTCCACATAAGTGCCTGACAACCTGCCAGCCAACACATTAGATAAATTGGAAGTGGGGATATTCTCAATTTGTTCCGAATTGATGCTAGTGATGGCCCCTAAAACATTCTCTTTCCTCTGAGTTCCATACCCCACTACCACCAACTGATTAAGCCCCGTAGTCGCAGGCTTCATAACCGTATTGATAACTGCTTGTCCATTCACCGGCACATCCATTTCTCCGAACCCTAAATAGGAAAAAACCAATACAGCATCTCGAGATACTTTCATGCTATATAGTCCTTCATTATTTGTAGTGGTACCTGTCGTAGTCCCTTTGACCCTGATAGTTACCCCCGGCAATATTTGTCCACCTGTACTCGTCACTTTTCCATAAACTTTGATCGTAGTATCAGCAATAACAGCCTCTGATGCCTTAATGGAATTATCCTGCTTATTGTTTACCACAATGTATTTATCCAGAATAGTATAAGTAAGCGGCTTACCCCTTAATGCCATATTCATGGCTTCGGCAATGCTGGCATGGTTAAGGTCAATATCCGTAGTACCGGCTTTGCTGATCACTACATTATTATAGAAAAATAAATATCCGCTTTGCCGCTGAATGACCGAAAATACCTTATTCAAGGAAACATTTTTCTTTGAGAAGCTGATAGTCTGGGAAAATGCTCCGGCGGAAACCTGCAGGCAGGCTACGGTGAGAAAAATTCCTGTTAATTTCATTATCAGGAAAATTTTAGATAAGTAAAATGCTTTAAAGGTGCATTTTTCATTTGTATTTAATTGCATACCTTTGTACGTTTGGGTTAAGAAATAAAACTTCTGTAAACTGGATTTTTAAGACTAGCCCAAATCTCCCCGGGAGCGATATCAGCGCTTCCGGTTTTTTATTGGGTTATTCTTTAAGCCTTTTAAGGGGGAAAGAGGTAATGATATTTCATATTTTTAGTTTTTAAAAGATCACGGTATGACGATTAATTTTCTTCCATCAATTTTAAAATGCACTCCGCCCAATTCCAACAGCTTCAATACCAGCGACAGATCTGAATCTCTTTTTATCTCTCCCACAAAGGCATACTTTCCTGTATTTTCCTTTACATCTCCTGTATAGATCACTGTCACGTTATACCAGCGCGATAATTGTCTCATCAGTTCGGTAAGGCTGGTATTATCGAATTTAAATTTCCCGTTTTTCCATGCCACGGTTTCTGAAGTATCCACCTCTGTATTGACCGTCATGCTTCCGTCTCTATTCACCTGCACCTGCTCATCCGGCCTGATAACAGATGATTGTCCGCCCTCAACGTTTGACAATATCTTTATTTTCCCTGCCAGCAGCGTCACCTTCATGGCAGGCTCATCATTATAAGCATTGATGTTAAAATAAGTGCCCAATACCTGCACAGCCCCCTCCTGACCTCCTCCAATGGGTGAAGGATAATAAACGATAAATGGCTGCGAAGGATCCTTTGCCACTTCAAAATAAGTTTCACCCGTCACTTTCACTTTTCTTTCATTTCCTGTAAAGGCCGTGGGAAAGGTGATAGAGGAAGCTGCATTCAGCCATACTTTAGTGCCATCCGGTAGTTTCAACTGATATTGCCCTCCTCTGGGAGTAGTTAATGTATTGTACGAAACGGTAGTAAGCGGTAAACGGTGAGTAGTACGCTGTGAATTATTATACGCTATCATCCCATTAGCCACTTTAATTACTTTGCTGTTGCCCTGGCTTGTGACTATGCCGTTGCTCACACTATCCAATAGTACCTTTGATCCATTCGCCAGAGTCAGTATCGCTTTATTACTTCCCGGTGCCACATCGTTGCCCGTAGCGGATATCTTTGGCGCTTTTCCTTCATCCGTGCGTTTTACCGTGTAATAATAAACACTTGCACCTATCAGTAGTAAAATAACCGCTGCTGCCCAACGAACGATCTTCGAATGACGCATCCTTCGCACTGCTGTTGCCTTTACTCGCTCCTCGCGTATTCCCGGCTTATCCAGAGATAATATCTTAGCGGTTAACGCCTGCAATTCCGCTGCAGGGATATTATCCCGAGAAGATCTCTGTGTCTCCATTCTCTGTTGGATCCAGTCTAATAGTTCCGGCTCCTGACCGGGACTACAAAACGTTTTTAACTCCTCTGTTTCTTTTTCCGTCAATGATCCATCCTTGTACTGCTTAAGTAAATAACTCAATCTTTCCTGTTGCATGAAACTTTTTTTGAATAAGTAGCAGTTCTTATAATGGCCTCCATTTTTGATTTCTTATATATTAAAGAAGCCAACGGAGGGTAATCGTACTATTGTGGTGAAAAAATTTTTTAAATATTCAGGAAGAAAAAAGAAATTATTAACAGGAAAACCCCTGCTGCAGCGAGATAGTCCCGGATATATTTAAGGGAAGCGCTTAATACATTTTTCACGGTGTTTACAGAAAGGGACAGTTTTTCAGCGATCTCAGAAGGTTTCATTCCTTCCACCCGGCTCATCTGGTATATCAGCCGGCGGCGGGGAGGCATCTGATCCACTGCCTGCTGCACCAGTCGAGAAATTTCTGAAAGATAATATTTTTCTGCAGGCGTTTCCTGAGATATAACTGTGACATGCCCCTGTACCTCACTGATCTGCTTCTTGTATTGAAGATTTTTACGCAGCATAGTTAAACATTCCCTGGATGCTACCCGGAAGATCCAGTTCTTTAAACAATCAATTTCGGGAAGCTTGTCGCGATACATCCATACCCGGATAAATGTTTCCTGCAATATCTCCTCTCTGTCTGCTTCTGTCAGCGCATAACTTGCCACTAACGGTCGTAACAGAGGATAGTAATGGTTAAACAATACGGCAAATGCTCTCTCATCTCCCTCAGAGATGCTAAGCTGAATAGCTTTTTCATTATGTAAATCAAGAGATGGCAAAACGCATAGCTTGCAATACAAATGTAAGCCATATTTATTCTAAGGCAAATCTTCCAGCGCATTTACTTTTTTTCTGATAAGGCTGTCATCGAGAATCATTGTTCCATCTTTAATTTCGCGGGTTATTTTATTTATTTGTGATAAGGTCATCAGCTTTCGTTTTACTTCGTTCACAGCGGGTTCCCTGTTACATATTACCCCCGGAAGTCCATACCAATAAGTTATCATAGAATAAGATAGCAGATTATAAGAATGCCGGATATCTACACCGGGCGATGCCTCCATATCAAACTTCAGGGCGTCATTAAACGGAATGGCATCTAATATTCTATTGCGGACGCAAATGTTATATCCCCGTGGATTCAGGCTGTTCCCGTTTCTGACATTGGAACAAAAAGGAATGGAGAAAGTATCTCTTCCTGTCGGTATCACTCCACCTGCCCAGCCATAATAATCTTCCGTACCTGTACCGAACTGCGAAGGAAAATGTTGCCGGATATCTTTTTCATCAATGTATATTTTTTCATCACCTTCTCCCCACCATCCTTTACCGGGAGAAAGCACTGTCAATGCATCGCCCACTATAACGCCTTTGCCTTTTGTATAGATAAAATTCATATCAAAAAATTCATTCCCAGGAATACAGCCATAGTTGCACCAATTGGTATGAAAGTACATCGAACGTTTATCCCAATGCAGGGGGATAGTTTGCACCTCAATAGAAATTGGAAAACTTTGACCTGAATAATTCACTACTGTTATTGTAGCTTTTGTATGATAAGGCATCACCCAGCGAGAGGTCATCGTATTTCCATTCACCTGGAGAAATTTTGTATGGAAATTATTGATAGTATCAGCGCTGCAAAAGAAATCTCCCAATGGGCACCAGACCGTTGATTGTCCGTCGAAAGTTATTTTTAATAATATATTTCTTAATAATCCAAATGAAACGGGAGCATCTGTCTTAAATCTTAAATATCTGATGGCATGCATTCCCTTCGGTAAAATCATGGTTAGGGAATCATTGTTTTTAATATCAGTGAAAGTTTGATGAATATTTTTAGTCGTTTGTTTAGGAATATTATTTAATGCCCCGGCTACTACCTGCATCAAGCGAGTGGATTTTTGGTATGTGTTCATCGTAAATGATTTCACTTTTGTCCCTTTATTATAAGCGCGATAACTGATGCAATAATAAAACGGCTTTTGATCTAAAGTGACCACACAGCTTTTTGAAAAGGGAACAGGCAGATAACACACGCCGGCACGGGTGGTCAGATTGGCAAATGGCGGATGGACAAAAGATTTTCCCGTAAGAAGTTCTATAAAGTTTTCTTTCAGCACAGGTTTTTTACTTCCATCAATATATACAGAGATATTCGGCCCTGTATGATCATTCAAATTATAGTAAAAATAAGGTGTCCACATCCTGGTAATACACCCCGGACCCTGATGTTCCATGATCACATATTCCGTTTTACCATTCACGGTATCCTTCTTTATATAACCGCTGCCATCTCCGTCTGCAAACCAGCCCGGTTTGAATGGACTGACGGATGCCCTGTTATAGCTGCTTGCCTCAAGCTGCTGATAATAAGGAGAAGGATATTGTACCAATTGATTATTGTTTGCCGTCTCATTTAATAACGATTGAAAAGTTACAGGTTTCTGTTGTGCAAACGTATGACATGAGAAAATGGGAAAAAGGCAAAAAGTTAAGAAAAAAATTAATTTCATTTTATATGTAATGAAAGGGTGACTTATTAAGTAACTATATTCCTAATTAAAACCATGTTCAAGTACCAAATGACAAAAACCAAATAACAAATAAATTTCAATTTTTAAATCTAAAATTTCAAACAGTCACTGCTTTAAACGGCTTTGGATAATTGAAATTTTGAACTTGGACATTATTTGTATTTTGATATCTGTATATTGGATTTTTTCATCAAAAACTTATGAGATTTTAGTCCAACAATGCTAAATGATTTCGATAGATAATTCCTGATTTCCCCTTATAATAATATTCTCCGCCAACTCAATTTCAACTTTATTCTCAT
>SCQT01000295.1 GCA_004322015.1 Chitinophagaceae bacterium | reverse complement strand
GAGATCCCGTTCTGAGCGGATTGAAAGCTGCTCAAGGTCTTGCAGGTGAGAGTCCTGCCGCAGTAATCGGTTAGTTGACTGCGTAGCTATGGTGTACGCGTGGAAGGTGACTGAAACGCGGGAGCAACACCGGATAAACGTGGCCCCTGATCCAGACCGTGGGTACGCGCGAGCGTGCAGCCTGTAACGTAAGTGAATCTCCTACAGCCTCGTAAATTTCAGCCGGACGGTTATGCTGGAAGAGTCCGGTGTAGGGTGGTCCCGCCGAGCGTTTAGAATGGGCGCGAAGGCTAGGATGTCTCGATGGATGACTAACCACATGAAGTCGGGATAGGGACTCGGGGTATCGAGAGCGGGATGCACGCACAGACTTGAGCGGAACAATCGAGACCTCTACTCGTCGCGGTCTAACCCACCGCGTAACTAAGGGTATAACGTCATCCGCGGAAATCCCGAAGGATGCGAGATAGAGGAGTCGGAGGAGGCCATAGTACCGCTGATGATGCGGACAACACAACCGCGTCGTAGGGAAGGGCCTCTGCTTCTGTCACACTTTTCGACGTGGGAGGTACTGCGCGATTGCCACGTGCTATAAACGCGCCGCTAGAAAAGGTACGAGTACTACAACGAAAGTTATACCGTGCGGCTAAGACGAATCCGAACCGCAAGTTCGGAGTGCTGTACGACAAGGTCTGCCGGGAAGACGTGCTACGAGAAGCCTACGTGCAGGTTAGACTCAATCGCGGTGCCCCCGGCACCGACGAGATGACGTTTGACCACATCGAGAATGACATCGGAACCGACGTCTTCCTCGATGACGTCCGTAGCCAACTCATAGCCAAGCGGTACAAACCTCAGCCGGTTCGACGGGTGTATATCCCGAAGGCCGACGGGAAGCAGCGGCCGCTTGGGATTCCCGTTATTGCCGATCGCGTAGTCCAAGCAGCAGCCAAAATCGTCCTCGAACCAATCTTCGAGGCCGACTTCCTCGACTTCTCGTATGGCTTCCGACCCCGGAAGAACGCGCACCAGGCGTTACGAGAAATCTACAAGTGGCTCAACTTCGGTTGCCGCCAAGTTGTGGATGCGGACCTCAAGTCGTATTTCGATACGATCCCGCACGACAAGCTGCTGAAATCAGTTCGGTCGCGGGTCACGGATCAGGCGGTTGTAAAACTGCTTTCGCTGTGGCTCAACGCCGGGGTAATGGAAGATCTACAAGTCCGAACGGTGACG
>SCQT01000099.1 GCA_004322015.1 Chitinophagaceae bacterium | reverse complement strand
GATAAGACCCTTTCGGTGGAGATCAGGAAAGAGCATCGGTTTAAAGTCACGCTGATCATTGCAGCCATAAGCCTGATCGTACTGATCATGGCTTTTGGCTTTACTTTAATTATATACTCGGCGCCCTCTTTTAAAGCTTTAGGATTCCGTTTCCTCTACGGCAAAACCTGGGATCCGGTCAACAATATTTTCGGAGCATACCCTTTTTTATTAGGTACATTGATCACTTCGTTTTTAGCCTTGATTATTTCGATACCTTTCTCGGTTTCCATTGCCCTGTTTTTGGGAGAATATTATCCCAAGGGATGGCTTTCCGATCTGCTGAAGAATGCCATAGAACTTATTGCAGCCGTTCCTTCGGTTATTTACGGGTTCTGGGGATTGTTCGTATTAGTGCCCGTTGTCAGGCATATAGAGATGAAATGGGGCGTGATGCCTTACGGAGTAGGTATCATGACAGCTTCTTTGATCTTATCGGTGATGATCGTTCCCTATGCCGCTTCCATGGGGCGGGAGATAGTAAGAATGACCCCTTTGAAACTCAAAGAAGCCGGGTATGCGCTGGGAGCTACCCGGTATGAGGTGATACGCACGGTTGTTTTCCCTTATGCCAAATCAGGATTGTTTGCAGGAATCCTGTTGTCACTGGGAAGAGCATTGGGTGAAACGATGGCAGTGACGATGGTAATAGGTAACAGCAGCCTGATACCTAAAAATATCTTTGCACCGGGTAATACGATGGCCAGCGTGATAGCCAATGAGTTTACCGAAGCGGCAGGATCGGTTTATCTGTCTGCTTTAATCGAATTAGGACTGGTGCTGTTCCTGGTGACGGCCCTTATCAATATCGCGGGTAAAAGTATTATTAAACGATTCAGCAGAGCCTGATATATGAGCCCAAAAAACATTCAATATAGAAAAGCAAAAAGCACCGCATTTAAAAGTATCGTGATCCTGCTTTCTTTTCTCTGCACCATACCTTTAATAGGGATTCTGTATTATATTGTCCGTAAAGGGATAAAAGCGATCAACTGGCAGTTTTTGGTACAACTGCCCAAACCTGTGGGTGAAACCGGGGGCGGGATTGCCAATGCGCTGACGGGGAGTATCGCTCTGGTGCTGGTGGCCGCGGTCATTGCCATCCCGGTAGGGATCCTGGCGGGAATTTATCTGAGTGAGAATAAAGACAGGAAATTAGCCTATTGGACCAGGCTTTCGGCAGATATCCTGCAAGGGGTCCCCTCTATTGTGACAGGCATAGTGGCTTATTTCTGGATAGTGAAACCAATGAAAGGTTTCTCTTCTTTTTCAGGGAGTATTGCTTTAGCCGTCATGATGCTGCCTATTGTGGTGCGTACGACGGAAGAAACCCTGCTGCTGATACCCCATTCATTGAAGGAAGCGGCCTTAGCCCTGGGGGTGCCCTATCACCGCACGATCTTAAAAGTCATCGTTCCCTGCGGGCTGAGCGGAATATTATCCGGTGTGTTGCTGTCAGTGGCCAGGATCGCCGGAGAAACAGCGCCCTTATTATTTACGGCGTTCGGCAATCCGTATATGAACCTCAATATCTTCAAACCTATGCAAAGCCTGCCCCTGATGATCTATAATTATGCCATCAGTCCTTATGACCAGTGGCATAACATGGCATGGGGCGCTGCGATGATATTACTCATCTGGATATTGTCGCTGAACATATTAACCAAACTTATCACTAAACGATGGAGAGTACAATTATAAAGTGTAAAGATTTTAATGCCTGGTTTGGCGATAATCAGGTGGTCAAATCGGTCAGCATAGACATATTGAAAAACAATCTGACCGCCGTGATGGGGCCCTCCGGTTGCGGTAAGACCACTTTTCTGCGTTGTATCAATCGCATGCATGAATTAACTCCGGGAGCAAGAGCCGAAGGAAGCATGATGTTGGATAACCAGGATATATACGCGATGCATCCGATCATGGTGCGGCTGAAAATAGGCATGGTGTTTCAATACCCCAATCCTTTTCCCAATATGAGCATTTATGATAATGTCATTGCCGGCTATAAATTAAACGGCATCAGGCTCAGCAGATCCGAAAGAGATGACATTGTGGAAGATTCTTTAAAAAAGGCAGCCTTGTGGATGGAAGTGAGAAGCACCCTGCATAAAAAAGGCACCTTTCTTTCCGGCGGGCAACAACAGCGTTTGTGTATTGCAAGGGCCATCGCCATGAAACCCGAAGTGTTGTTATTGGATGAACCCACCTCTGCCCTGGATCCTGTGTCCACTTCCAGTATTGAAGACCTGCTGATAGAGTTGAAAAAGAATTATACCATTATCATTGTGACCCATAATATGCAGCAGGCTGCCAGGATCAGCGATAAAACAGCCTTCTTTTATATGGGGGAATTAGTGGAATACGATAATACCAAACAAATGTTTATCAGTCCCAAAGATTCACGTACTCAAAATTATATCACCGGTAGATTCAGCTAAACCATTTTGCCATGACACAGTTAGAAAATGAATTGCAAGCTTTGAAAAAAGAACTGATCCAAATGTGGGATCTGGTATATTCTCAATTAGATAATGCACGCAAAGCCCTTGTGAATTTTGACCAGGGACTGGCGAGGGAAGTCGTCCAGAAAGAAAAAAGGGTCAATGGATATGAGTTGAAGATAGACACGGATTGCGAAAATATTTTTGCTTTATTCTGCCCCGTGGCAGTGGATCTTCGCTTTGTACTGGCAGTGCTTAAGATCAATTACAACCTGGAGCGCATCGGCGATTATGCTGAAGGCATTGCCCGGTATGTGATCGCCTTGCAGGCGCCTTTTAGTGACAATGTGCTGAGAGAAACGCAACTGCTGACCATGCAGGATCATGCGATCGCCATGCTTGAAAACGCAAAGCTTTCCCTTGACAAGGAAGATTCCAATAAAGCAAGAGGCATTTTTAAAGAAGATGAAACACTGGATATCATCAACAGGTATTCGGGAAATATCCTCTATGCTTTTGTGGAAAAAGACACTCATTATTTCCAGGAAGCATTATATATACATTCCATTATACAAAAGTTAGAAAGAATAGGAGATCAAATCACCAATATTGCCGAGGAAATTATATTTTATCTCGAAGCAAAGGTATTGAAGCATAAGAAAGAGGATTGATCAAAAAACAATTCAAAATAACAGGTAGCTTATGCCATTCAGCTTATTGCCCTCTATGCCTTCGGATTTTAAAGAATTGAAGTTGCGGTAACTGTACTCAATTCTCCCTATTTTTGCTTTTAAACTCCTTGTGTGAAATGAAAGTAACCGGCTTTACCTTCGTCAGAAATGCTGTTAAATATGACTATCCCGTGGTGGAGGCGATCCGGTCCGTTTTACCTCTTTGTGATGACTTTGTAGTGGCCGTCGGCAATTCGGAAGACGGCACCCTGGAAATGATACGGCAGATTGATCCGGAGAAAATAAAAATTATCAATACTGTTTGGGATGATTCTTTGAGGGAAGGGGGAAAGGTGCTGGCGGCGGAAACAGATAAAGCTTTTCAGGCTATTGACGCGGATAGTGATTGGTGTTTCTATATACAGGGCGACGAAGTGGTGCATGAAAGAGATCTTGATACAATCCGTCGCGCCATGCTGCAATGGAAAGAAGATCCGTCGGTAGATGGCTTATTATTCAATTACCTTCATTTCTATGGTTCTTATGATTATATCAGGGATTCCAACAGATGGTATAAAAAGGAGATACGGGTGATCAGAAATAATAAGCATATTTATTCGTACCGGGATGCACAGGGATTTCGCAAAGAGGATAATCAAAAGCTGCATGTGAAAGCGGTGGATGCCTATATTTATCATTACGGCTGCGTAAAGAACCCGCGTCAGATGAAATTAAAGGTGGAAAACTCCGCCAGGCTTTATCATGACAATGACTGGATTGAAAAGAATATCTCTAAAGGAGAAGAATTTGATTTCGGTGAAACAGATTCCTTTAAACGCTTTACGGATACGCATCCGCAGGTCATGTGGAAAAGAATTGCAGAAAAGAACTGGGATTTTAATTATAAGGAGTCGCAAAACAGGTCCTCATGGAAAGACAGGTTTAAGGATTTCCTGAAAGACTATCTTCACATGGATCTGTATTACAGGAATTATATTGTAATTCCTCCCGGACGGAAGCGTTAAAGAGCTGGACACTTTTGGAAATTTCCCCGGATATTTCATCCATCATCTGGTATCTTCTCCTGTAAACAGCCCGTTTACATGCTTTTATTTCGTCCATGCTTTTTCGCGGTGTGGTACAGGGTAATAAAAACCAGCCATCCTCTTGTAGCTTTCCGCCTGATTCCGTCCACAATTTGTTATAATCAAAATGTATTTTGTGGAACCATGGGATGTGAATGGCATGTTGCCTCCGGAATGCCTGGATAGACTGCCCGGCTCCATATACGCGCTGAATGCCCGAATGCCTGGCGAATTCCATCACGGCAAACACCATGAAGGATTTCGGCCTGAGTCCGTTCATCAGATTTTGTGCAGATTTAATCAGATCTTCTTCCCCGTTTTTATGTCCCTGGATACATCCGATCCTGCAAACCCAGCCTTCCTTCGCAGTGTTTTCAAAAGAAAAAGAGGCTCCGGCGATAAAGCCGCCTGGTTGCCCGCAATGCAGGAACATGGCCAGTTCGCCTTCTTTTCTGTATCGTTCATCATATCCGATACTCAGCCTCGCTTCTGATCCGTCTTTAAGTCTGAAAACCGCCAGCGGCATTGGTTCCTCAGAGGCTATTACCTGCAGGAAACCTTCTCCGGCACTTTGGATAAACCGGTAAGTATCTAAAATGACTTTTACTCTGCGATCTCTGTCCCAATAGACAGACATATAAACCCTGAAAGGTTTGATATAAAGCCGGGACCTGTGTTCCGCAATCAGATGGAATTCGGGAGAACAAAATATTTTAAACCACTGCGAAGCAAAAAAAGGATGAATAAGGGCATACCTGAAACTTTTATATTGTTGCTTGCGGCGATATTCTTTGCTTTCTTTTGAGAAAGCATTTGTAGCTAATTTCCATGCTTTTGTGGCGGCCGAAAACATGAGGATTGGAATTTAATTGATTATGAATGTATAAACATGCAAGATGGACAAAAATTGTTGCCTTGTCAAAATATTTTTGTAATGAAATTTCAAATGTACAAAAAGCGTTTACTGATTTTCTGCCAACCGTTCATATAATCTGATCAACTTCTTTCTGATATTATCTTTATCAAACTGCTCTATTAGTTTTTTTGAGATATGTATGCCTTCAGTATAAAATGAATCATCTTTCCTCAGATGCCTGATCAAATGAATAAATTCAATCGTATCATGCGCTTTTAAATAGGGGTTTTCATATAACTGCTGATATTCTTTTAAGTCTCTGAAGACAACGGGCATTCCCGATGCGGCAGCCTCCAAAGGAGCCAGGGGACAGTTTTCCTGGTAAGAAGGGAACAGGAACAGATCAGCAGCGGCATACATGGCAGGCATCTCAGACAGATCCAGCAGGCCTGTAAATTGTATATGTGAAGATGCCCGGGCGATTTTACCGTTCAGCCTCCTGATACCTTCTGTCATCAGCCCCCAGGGTCTGCCGCCAACCCAGACGAATTTCATTTCGGGCAGGGCTTCCGCAATGTCCAGGAAATCATCTACACCTTTTCTTCCTTCAATTTGCCCGGCTCCCATCACTAAAAAATCCTGATCACTGATGCCTAATTTTTCCCGCCCGGCTTTTCTCATCGCATCTGTACGCTTCCATTGATCAGTCATCACCGGATTAGTGATCATCTCAATATGGGTATTCGCGCCCGATTGCTTAATGGCATCATTGACATGGGGAGAGATGGCAATACAGACATCCGCATAAGAATATACCTTTTTTAAATACAATTTAACAAGCGGAAGCAATAATCTGGCAGCGGGAAAACTGCCTTTGACAGATTCAGGAATAACGTGAGCCGTGAAAATCCTTTTTCCTTTATATTTTCTTCCTTTCCAGAAATAATAAGGGCCGTAAGTATGGCTGTGAAAAATATCTCCGCGGCCTTCTTCGTTCACTACCACCCCGATATCATTTTTCTCTCTCATCAGTTCCACATGTTCCACAAAGGCAGTGTGCACGCCCTGTCCTTTGTTGACATAAGGAGTTTCCGATACAATATGCACGATCATATACTTTTATTTACTTTCTTCTTTTGATAATTGTCCTGATAATAAAAACTAAAAGGATGCTGATGACAATGATGATCAACAGGCCTTTAAACCATCCGGCCTTCCTTGAAAGCGCATCCCAATATGGAGCCAGCAGATAGCCTGAGATCACATAAAAGAGGCTCCACGTAAGTCCGGATAAGAATGCAATAGGCAAAAATATTTTGGGCTTCAATTGTATTAATCCGCAGGCTACGGAAGTGTATCCCCGGATAAAAGGGGTGACCCTGCCGATATAAATGATCCCTTTCCTGCCGGTAGAGATCCTTCGTTCAAGCTTGTGGATGGCGCTTTGCGATATGGGAATCCACCGTGGCTTGTGCTTTAAAATATAATTCCCGAAAAAATAAAAAGATACATATAAAATATTGGTGCCTGTAAAATCAGCAGCCACAGCGGATAGAATAACCAAAGGGAATATAAAAGCGCCGGTATAGATCAAATAGCCGCAAAACAACAATACTAATTCATTAGGTACAGGATTGGGAACGCCGGTTTCCTGCAGGAAAATGAGTACGAAAATCGCCCAATATCCATACTTACTGATCTGCGATATAACTTCCGGCGACATGTTGATTATGTTTATACCATCCTCTCTCACTAATAACTGCTCGGGAGTATTTTATCCTCTGCATTTACTGAGAACCCCCCAAAACTCATAAATCAGGCATAGTCAATGGAATGGCTTTAATTAAATTCCTTATTTATTCCACTGTTTTCTTCCACCTTTTCCAATTGTAAAGGTACGTGAAAAGTTAAAACCCCAACGGAATTGGCCTTTAGCCCAGTTAGAGACAGTCCCCGGAATAAACTGATTTTCCAACATAGATGTGGCATTAGTAAAATCTATATGAAACACATGCCCGCCTGTTTCGATAGCAAGACCCACAGACAAGGGGTTGTAAAAAATAGCGTTATATTGTGTGTTGAAATAATTTTTTGTTTGTGGAGAGCGGAAGGGTAAAAAATAATCCATTTCAATAGCCATGTGTTCTGTAAATTTCAATCTTCCCCCTACGCCCATTGCGAACATATTCTGCTGATCGGGGGCCACCACGTTTTCCCGGCGTATATAAGTGGGCAAGATCTCCAGGGATAAGATATCATTAAATTTACGGGCAATGATTACCTGACCTGCTGCACTCAACCGGCTTTTAAAGTTATTAAAATGTGCATCATTGTTGGTGGGCAGGCTGGCCATACTGCTTATTATTCCTCTTCCGAACAAGCTGATTGACAGTGGCATACTATTGTCCATGGTTTGCTGTAATAACCGGTACTTCAATGTTCCATACCACAGTTGTGTCTGATTTACATTGGCATTATTCGTGGCGCCCCTATCTCTGCCTATACCCACAGTAAACCGGCTGGTGACGCCGTATTCAAAGCCAATCATATCATCTGAAATCATATCGAGCCCATAAAAAGTTTTACTCCCACCGAGAGAACCACCGACGTCTCCAAAACGATGCCCTACCGCAAAGAGCAGGTCATGCTGATGCAAAGTCTCATTGGTCTGGGCATTAATTAATATCCCCGATTTAAAGGTAGCAATCACAGGCATATTATTTTCTTTTAAGGAATCGGCAAATAGGCTGCTCAGATCGGTCTGTGCATAGAGACGACAAAAGGTGAGAGTTGAGATCAGTAAGATCGTTATTTTTTTCATCAGTAAATATTTTATAATTTTTAAAAAGCTATATGCTTGCCTTTCCAAAACCAAACTTTACATTTTATGAATAGCGTCAGGCAATTCTTTTGAGGTAATTAATATTTGATCATTTGCATTTTCATGGACAAATTTTTAATGAGTTATCTGGATGCAGGTTTCAGGCGATAATCTGCATTTACTGTCACCTGAACATTTTGCGCAATATTCTCTGTCAATAATCTGGGGACTTTCACATCATAATTCTGCGGCTTTACAGAGAAAACAGCATGGGTGATTATTTCGCCCGGCTTTACCGTTATATTTCCGTTAGTGGTACATTCTTTGGTAACATGATGGATGGTCAGATAACCTTTTACCTTTACTGTATAAGTACCCGGTTTTGTCAAATCAACACTATCCGGGATTCGGCCTTTAAATTGGGCATAAGGGAATTGATCACTTTGAAGATAATCCTCATTAAAGTGTTCCTGCATAAGGCTTCTGTGAAAATTAAAGCTCCGTATCGCTACTTTAAAATACAACTCTCCATTATTTATATTTAAAGCTGACACTGCGGTAGAGGTTTCTCCTTTTATGTTCTCTATGGGTGCTTCTGAGAAAAAGGTGATATCTGCATTTGTGCAGATATACACCTGTCCAGAAGCAGGGGCGGTACACAGCAAAAACAACGCCCCTGCAAGATATTTTGTCATACTTTTTTCATTTATCATCACGAATATACACGTAAGGAATTACCGCTTAGAGCGGTTTTGTATTGCGTGAGTGGTGAATAGGCGGGTCCCTGTAATACTGCTCCGCTTATCGAAAAATCAGATCCATGCACAGGGCAATAAAAAGAATTATTGGAAGTAGTATATTGTACAATACCTCCCTGGTGCGTACAAATGGCAGATACGGCTACATAATTACCATTGACGGTTTTTGCAACAATAATATTCTGAACATAAACGAATCCTCCATCTGTTTGTAAAGCGGCATACTGGCTGTTGGTCAGATCAAGTGTAAAATCAACCTTTCCGGGTGATGACGGAGAAGAAGTTTGTTTAGAGCAGGATGCAAGAAGGGATAAAAACAGGACGCTTCCCGCGCCTTTTCCCACTAATGACAAAAATTCTTTTCGTTCCATAAGTAATAAGTTTGATTGGTTTTTATTAATCAAAAATGATAAGCGGCGCCAATATTTAATCCTGCACTTTGCATACTCACACTTCCATAGCCTATTTTTGATACGGGTAATTGAAAATATGGCTCCGCAATAAAGCTGACGCGTTTATTCAGATAATACTCATACGCTGGTGAAATATTAATAATTGACAAAATATTCTTATTTATATTTTCCAGTTCAAAATGTTTATCGGTTAAGCCTGTACTGCCTTTATAATGATACGTGTATTCCTCTGTTAAAAACCAGTAGGATGACAGTCCCAGGCTTATTGATAACGAATGATGTTCATTTTGAGACAGGTTGTATATAATATCTAACGGTACAGTCAATACATGTGACTCAGCACTAACTTCATTTATATCGTCCCTGTCTGGAGTATTATCTGAAAATTTAAAATATTTAGAATGGCTGTTATAATCTTTATCACCGTTAAAGATTCCTGTTTCCACAGTCCAGCGACTTGCAAAACGATATCTGACCAGTAAGCCTATATTCCATGTGGGCTTTCTCCATTGTCTTAGCTTGACTGTGCACCAGTCAGGACCGGTAATGATTTGCAAACTATATGGTCTTTCGCTTTCTGGTTCTTTCTTCTTGTCATTTTTTGTTCTCTTAGAGAAAGCCAATGAACCGATACTCTCCTTTACAGGTTGGTGTGACTTATTATCAAATAGGTGTTGATATTGAGTACCAGGAGAAGAAATAGGTTGTAATTGCTTATAGTCCGGCTTTTTTTTCGAGAAAAAAGTTATTGAATTCATACTCTGGACAATCGGTACTTTATGGTTGTGATTGTTATTCAATTCTTTTGTATCAGGTTTTTTATTAAGTGTAGAAGATTGATTTTTGAAGCCCTTCCTTGCATAGATATTTTCCCAATGATTAACAGTGCCCCTTTTTTTTGAGAGAAGATTATAATTATCTGATTTTTGATTGTTTTCCATATTCCGCTGTCCTTTTAAAATTCCTTCAGTCAGGTTTTTCTTTGTTCCATTGATATTCCTCTCAGGACGAAAGTAAAGGATGATACCGGCCACTATCAAGAACATTAATACAGCGGCCGTAATTCGGTAAATATTCCTGTGCTGATGCCATACATTTTTATTGAGTCTCCGCTCCAATAACCCCCAGATTTCCTTTTTTTTATCCGGCGGCTGAAACGAGCTCGCAGCTTCCTGAAAAAGTGC
Source organism: Chitinophagaceae bacterium (assembly GCA_004322015.1). Lineage (GTDB taxonomy): Bacteria > Bacteroidota > Bacteroidia > Chitinophagales > Chitinophagaceae > FW021-bin31. The sequence goes on along the minus strand of SCQT01000099.1, from coordinate 2,648 downwards.
ATCTATCTCTTCTTCACTCATATTCCGGTTTAACCTTTTCATGTATCATTTTTGATCATCTGCCTCAGCTTTTCGCGCGCTCTTAATAAATTGGATTTAGAGGTGCTTACGGATATGTTTAATAAACCTGCAATTTCTTCATGAGAGAACCCATCAATAACAAACAAGTTAAATACGCTTCTGTATGCGGGTGTTAATTGTTGAATCATTTTGATTAAATCTTCGTAAGCCATCTTGTCTAAAGGATTTTCATTTGTGGCTGTTTCATAATGCATTAATTTTTCTTCTCCTTCCCAGCTTATTTGCCGTTGGCTTTTCCGGAATTGGTTAATTGAAGTGTACACCATAATCTTCCTGATCCATCCATAAAGACTTGCGCAAGTCATGTCAGGATCCCTTGGCGGTTCGAAATTTTTTATCTGCCGGAATACTTTTATAAAACCGTCCTGCATGGCCTCAAGTGCATCTTCTTCATTCCGCACATAGCGTACACATATACGCATGGATAGCTTATAAAAACGATTATACAAAGCCTGTTGGCTATCCCTCTGCCCTTGCTTACATCCCTGCAGGACATGAATAAGACCCTCATGCTGTACGCCCACCAACTTGCTGTGTTTTGTGTTCTTTTCCAAGAAAATCAGCTAAATGATTTAATAGGTTGCGTGGAGGAATAGATTTTTCCAAAAAAGTTATTTCGATTTTATTATAAAGTTATTATCCTGTTAATCCTAATAGTTAATCTCCATATAATTACTCTTATTACCATACCAATGGTTTATAGTGAAACGACGGGATTGTAGATTTGTTTCACTCTCTCTAAACCAGGATATTCTTCCCTTAACCTTTTCCTGCTTTTTTAAAAAACATGGAAAGTACTTTGAGGTGGGTACCCGCATTATAAGGAAATCTCTTGTTCTTAATTGGTTTTATCAGTTGCTTTTGTGCAGCAAAGGTAATTATCTCACGTAGAACGTTTCCATTTAAACTCAGCAGGAATTTTACATCCGTTAAAACTGCTACCTTTGCGCATCATATTAATTCAATAATCAATAATGCCGTACAAACAAATCTTTTTTGATCTGGATCACACTTTATGGGATTTCGAGACCAATTCTGAGGAAACATTGCAGGATATGTTTTATGAATTTGAATTGGATAAAAAAGGTATTCCGGATTTTAAAATATTTCACGACACCTATGTGGTGCATAACGCAAAAATGTGGGAACGCTTTCGCAAAGGCTTCATCAACAGGCATGAACTTCGCTGGAAGAGAATATGGCTTACATTATTGGATTTTAAAATAGTAGATGAACCGTTAGTGCAGCATATCAGCGATCGTTATCTGGAAGTATTGCCGACAAAAACCAACCTGTTTCCCGATACGATTGAAATACTTGATTATCTGGCCGGGAAGAATTATCCCTTACACCTTATCACGAACGGCTTTGAAAAAACACAGCAACAAAAGATCGCTCATTCACATATTGATCATTATTTTACCTATATGATCACATCCGAAGCCGCAGGCAGTCTGAAACCTGACCGTCGTATATTTGATTATGCGCTTCAAAAAGCCGGTTGTAATGCGGAAGATGCGTTGATGATAGGTGATACTTTAGATGTAGATATCCTCGGTGCGCAAAATGCGGGTATAGACCAGGTGTATTATGCTGCTGAAAGGCCTGTGAGTGGTATCCTGCCTACATTTTACATCGCTTCCCTGAGCGAGTTGAAAAGAATTCTTTAGAATTCCAATGAATAGTGTAAATTGAGGTGTTATTTTACTTCTGAAATCTTTTTCAGGAGTTTTTTATTCACCATTTAAACTACCTTAAACCATGTTAGATCAATTGCTCAATCTCGTAAAGGGCGAAGCGCAAAGCGCAGTAGTCAACAATCCGGATGTACCGGATGAACACAATGAAGGTATTATGCAGGAAGCGGTTAATTCCATTAAAGGAGGCTTGCAAAATGAACTGGCCGGCGGCGGGTTCCAAAATGTGCTGAAAACACTTGGAGGACAAGGCGGCGGTGTGCAGGGTAATTCCATTGTGAATAATATCACGGGAAATTTTGCCAATAACATCATGCAAAAATTCGGACTGAGCAGCGGTACGGCGCAATCGGTGGCCTCTTCACTGATCCCTTCTGTGATGGGGAAACTGATTAACAAGACAAATGATCCGAGCGACAGCAGCTTTTCCTTAGATAGTATTTTCCATTCCCTCACCGGCGGACAAACATCCGGTATGAACCTCGGAGGGATATTGCAATCAGTTACAGGCGGCAGCCTGGATCAAAACCAGGATGGCAAAGTGGATCTTTCTGATGTGACGAGTATGATCGGTAAGGCGGCACAGGGACAACAAGGTGGTTTAGGCGGAGGTATTCTGGGCGCGGTGAAAGGGCTTTTTGGCGGGAAATAATCATTGAATATTTAATGTCGTTTAGATAAGGTTATGGGGCATGTTGGCGAGGACGCTAACATGAGTGTTTGCTGCCGTCGGCGTCCCTGCCTACCGGTCAGCTACCCTGTACACACAAGTTTTAAATCTATAAAGTCAGATATTTGCCGAAATGATTTATAAAAGATGGACATGAATATATCTCCGTTAAATTTCATAACAACTTACGAAGGCATGAC
>SCQT01000098.1 GCA_004322015.1 Chitinophagaceae bacterium | reverse complement strand
ACTGTCAAAATGATCATGAGCAACTACGGTCAATTTATCCACTTTGTCATTCCCTGTTCTCTGCCCGTTATAAGGAAGCCGTAAGCCTCTCCCAATGGTTTGTTCAATAAGTACAGGTGCATTGGCAGCGCGCAGTGGAACAATCGTGTAAAGGTTGCTGACATCCCAACCTTCTTTCAGCATATTGACATGAATAACGATTTCAATTTCATTCTGCGGACTCTCTAAGCTGACGAACTGTTGTTCTATTTTATCGTCATCGCGGGTGGAAGAATCTATTTGTAATACTTTGTCCTTGTATTTCCCGTTAAAAAAATGATCTGAATTGATCAGTTCAAATACCTCATGAGCATGGTTTATATCTTTACAAACGACCAAAATAAAAGGCTTTACAATTTTTTGATTCTCATTTTTAGCATATACTTCTATGGCTGTTTTAGTATCTTCATGAATGCTGACCGCATCTTCCAACTTTATTAGCTCAATTTCTTTTTCCTGTAAACCACGAGGGTCGAAATCTTTTCTTTTGGCAATAGCCGGACTTTTTACATATTTCCCATCTGCCAATGCACGCGCTAAGGAGTATTCATACACCACGTTTCTGAAATCGTTTCCTTTGTCATCTTTAGGCGTCGCAGTCATTTCCAATCCTAATACCGGCTTTAGTTCATTAATGGCTTTCATGGAAGCTTCCGCATGGTAACGATGCGCTTCATCCATCAGAATCACTAAGTCCTTCAAATTGGAAAGATAGCTCCAGTATGACTCTCCAAGATACTCGGATAAGCGTTTAATACGTGGCGGCAACGCAGTTCCTCCATTCCGGGTAGCTCTTGTGTCAGAATTAAATTTTGCAATATTGAAAATGTTGATTCTTATTTCTGCTTCAGCAAATAAAGCGCCTTGCTGATTGTAATTATCTCCCGTGATAATGACCGGACGATTATGCACGAATTCCGAAATACCGTTAAATACATATTTCTCATATCCCGGATCGCCGAAATCCCTGATCAGTTTTTCATAAATGGTAAGATTGGGCGCCAGCACAAAGAAATTACGGACATTCTTTTCTACATATAAATAGGCGATACAGGCTCCCATCAGCCGCGTTTTTCCTACACCGGTGGCAATAGAAAACGCCAAGGAAGGGAAATCCCGTTCAAAATCGGTACAGGTGGGATATAAGGCTTTTACTTTGTCCAATTCTTGCGACAGGTCACAATTTTTTTTCAGTGAAAGCTCGTCCGTTAATTGTGATACGATATCTAATGCTTCCTGCAAAGGCTGCCGGAGGGATAAGCGTTGTTTGATGTTATTGGCTGTCTGGTTCATTAGCTGTCTGAATCGGGATTTATGGGATGAAGGGATTATCAGGATTTATTTTGATGATTATATATTCGTTTGTATTTTTTTAAAAAAGTTCCCCCTGTACAGGCTTTTGATTATTTTTTCCTTTATTTTTCTTTTTATGATGAACAGAACCCTCATCCTGTTCATCCTCTAATCCTCCTAATCCTGATTCTGACGGCATATCCACAATATGCAAACTGTAATCATCTTTCCCAAATTCACATTTGCCCAACAGCATCTGAGGGATTTTTTTGATCGTGATATTGGAGAATTTATTCTTACAGGCGCGCTGAAAAGACTTGCAGCAGATTAAAAGACTCTCTTCCGCTTTCATTTCATCGTGAAGGCGATCTAAGTTTTCTACGGTGATAAACTGGGTAGTGGTAAAAATAAAATCATGCTCCGACGACTG
>SCQT01000097.1 GCA_004322015.1 Chitinophagaceae bacterium | reverse complement strand
GGCTGGGATGAGATCCTGGAAGGAGGATTAGCGCCTAATGCGGCTGTGATGAGCTGGCGGGGAATGGAAGGCGGAATACAGGCTGCTAAGATGGGGCATGAGGTAGTGATGAGCCCGACTGCCTTTACTTATATTGATTATATGCAGGGAGATCCTATTGTGGAACCCCGTGTCTATTCTACCTTATTGTTGAATAAAGCCTATCAGTTTGAACCTCTGCCGGATAGTGTTGACCCGAAATTAATTAAAGGCGGGCAAGCCAACTTATGGACCGAGCAGGTTTATAATATGCGTTATGCCGAATATATGACCTGGCCTCGCGGAATGGCGATTGCAGAAGCATTATGGTCGCCAAAAGAAAAGCGGAACTGGAATGACTTTTTTGGAAGAGTAGAGCAGCATTTTAAAAGATTGGATGCCGCACAAATTAAATATGCGCCCAGTGTGTACGATCCTATTTTTAAAGTCAGCCGTGCGGCGGACAAAAAACTAAGAATTGAGTTGAGCACCGAAGTGGATGGACTGGATATTTATTACAGCTTTGATAATACTTTCCCGGATAATTTTTATCCTAAATATACCGAGCCCCTGACACCTCCTGAAGATGCGGTGATGCTGAAAGTGATCACCTATGAGGGCGATAAACCGGTAGGCCGGATGATCTATATGCCTATAGAGGAGTTGAATAAAAGGGCTGACAAAAAATAATGAAAGCCGTTTGATCAATAATTGTTAGGGTTCTTCATTTTCCCCAATCATATTGTTATGAATACCTTAGAGGGGAATATGCAAATAATAGGATAAATGTGTTTGTGTCGGTGCGGGGAGAAACCGAGTGATGTTACTTGCTCCATCATAAATATTCAACCTTATTATTAGTATAAAAGATTTGCATCTTTGTACTGCCAATTTGCCTTTACTGAAATTGTTGGTAAAATATCCTTCATAGAATGAATAAGTATTTCGAAAAGGCTCCATTTGTTGACGAAATATTGAAAGGGATGGGGCAGATTATGCTGCAGGAAAACAGGTGGACCGGTCTGCTTTTTATCATAGGGCTTTTTGTCGGTGGCTGGCAATATGGGATAGCAGCCATTGTAGCTGATACAGCAGGTACGCTCACTGCTAAATTATTAAAGTATAATCCGGAAGAAATTCATGCCGGTTTATACGGCTTTAGTCCTGCATTGGTTGGTGTGGCTTTAATATTTTTATTTGACAATACGCCACTTATTTGGGTATTCATTCTTATAGGAGGAGCATTTGCAGCGATTGTACAACATTTATTTATTATTAAAAAAGTTCCCGGCTATACCTTTCCTTTCATTGTAGCTGCCTGGACCTTAGTCTTTTTGCTTCGTCATTATGTTATAATTCCAGCTTCTGATTTGATCCATACAAATTCTGAGTTTACCAGATATGATAACTTTTTAGCCATAGCCAATGGTTTCGGCCAGGTCATTTTCCAGGCAAGCTTCCTTACGAGTGTTATATTTTTCATAGGTGTTTTTATCGGCAATCATGTCGCGGCATTATATGGTTTAGCCGCTTCTCTGTTAGGCATTATACTTTCTCTGATGAATGGACAACCGGTAGAACAGATTCATTTGGGCTTGTTTGGTTTTAACGCAGTTTTGACTGCTATCGCTCTCTCCGGAAATAAAAAATGGGACGGACTTTGGGTATTGATTGGCTCAGCGATTACCATTATAATAGATAACTTCCTGGTTGATTATCATCTTTTGGATGCAGTTGGAGGGGTATTCACGTTCCCCTTCGTAGCAGGGACATGGATAACTTTACTGATTAAAAATGCGCCATTGAAGAAATCTTAATTTTTCTTTCATTTTCAACTGAAGAATTTTGCTGATCAGAATAGTAACTTTTGTTTAGATAAATTTTCTTCCTGTTGAAGTCTATACATCAAATCGTCCTCGATGAATACTTTGAGCCTGCGGCGGGCCGTGGAGTGAGAGTCACGCTTGCTTTCATACTGCCACTGATTTGGGGAATGGTGACTCATAATATGGCTCCTGCGGTATGGATATCTATTACTGCGCAAATATTATCAAATATAACTATTCAGGGTAGCTATCCTTTAAAATTATTGATATTAGGCGGCGCTGTGGTGGCTTGTGCTGTATGCGGCGCTTTAGGGACGCTGGCGGGCCATCATTGGCTGATAGCCGCCTTTCTGATGGGTGCACTGGCATTTCTGGGTGGGTTTGTCAGACAGAGCGGCAATTATGGCCCTGGCATCACTGTCGGAGTGCTGTTGTTATATCTGCTGGCATTAGATCATCCCGGCAACAGTGCATTAGCAGGTGAAATGTTTGTGTGGATATTGATTGGCGGAATCCTGGCTTTATTATTCACGTTGCTCGCCTGGGCTTTTGTGCCTTTCAGTCCGTTCAGGCGGTCCATTGCCCTCACCTGGAAAGCGCTGGCGGACTGGCTCGATGCCTTTGAAGAAGTCTATGAGGATGTTTCATCTGATAAAAACCCTGTCACTACGTTGGATGAAAAGGAATTATTACTTAGAAATGAGTTGAACAGTTCGATGGAATTGCTAAGCAGGAAGCAGGCGCTGGCTCATGCCAGGCAGAACCGCTATTCCTTTCGTCTGGTAGAATTGAGAAGAATGGCTTCAGAGGCTGGCAACTCAGTGTCTTCCCTGCAGGCATTCGATGAATCAGCACGGCGGTATGCCGGTTTCCCCGAAGAATTGTTCCACAATATGACAACTAACCTGGCGCAGGCTGCCAGGCGCATCGCTTTGAGTATTATTACTCATCGGGCAGAAGATATTTATGCCGCCAGCCTCAGCATCAAGAAAAGTAAACAAAGCATCGCCTTATGGCAAAAAGAGACAGAACGCCAGTCCCTTTCCGCTCTGCTTAGCCCAATGACTGAGTCCTTGGATAAATTGATCAGCGTTTTTGAAGAGGCACAAACCTTGATTGAAAAAGCGATCCCTTCAGAAGGTAATATGACCTTTTTCCTTCGGAATTTGCTGACGGGAGCTACCATACCTCAACAAGTTCCCTGGGTGAGATTTGAATTTAATTTCCGTTCCTTTACTTTTCGTTTTGCTTTGCGTTTAGCTCTCGGGATGGGGATCGGTGTGGCAGCATATAAATTTTTCCATATCCCGCACGGGTATTGGATAGCCATGACCGTGATGATCGTACAGCAACCTGAATTTGGCGCTACCCTTAAAAAGGCCTTTCGCCGTATGGAAGGTACCGTACTGGGTGTGATTACCGGAACATTGATATTTATTTTTCACTTTCCACTGCCTGTGAATATAGCCATTGTGGTCGTCTGCTCCTTTTTAATGACTTGGTATATCTTGCGGAATTACGCGGTGGCTGCATTTTTTATTACCATCATGGTGATTGCGTTGTTCCATCTCATAGAACCGGTTACGTGGCTGTTAGGAGGCATCCGTTTGATCAATACACTGGCCGGCTGCGGGCTTGCGCTGTTAGGCGGATTTGCTTTCTGGCCCTTATGGGAAAAATATCGCTTTCCTGCACTCATTCAGGAAGCAATTAATGCTAACAGGGAGTATTTGGGAAAAGTGAAAAATGCTTTAGAAAAAGGTGAGAAAAGGTCATTCAATGATTTTATTAAAGTTCGCCGTGAAGCTGAAATGACCAATAACAATGCATTTCTTTCCCTCCGGAGAATGGAACAGGAACCGGGCCGGGAACAGCATAACCTGCAGCAGTTTTATATTATCACCGGGCATAGTGTCAGAATTACCAGATTGTTAAATGCATTGAATCAGCAAATCAGTATGCAACAAAATCCAATACCCAGCCCATGGGTAGGTGGTTATAGTGTATACATAGATAATCTTTTAAAGAAAACTGAATATCTTTTTGAGGATAATATTTTGAGTAAAGCGCAAAAGACATCCGTTAAGAATGAAATCCATGAAACAGAAAATATTTACTCCTCCCCAAATTATCCGAAAAGAGCAGATGCTTCCACAGATACCATTGCTACACTCTTGAATAAAATAGCAGGTGAGGCAATCGGAATGAACAATACTACGGAAGAAATCAGCAGTGATGCGAAAAAGCAGAGGCAAGAGGACTGAGGAAAGCTCCTCCGAAATAAAGAAGTATTAAGTGATAATGTCATCTCCGTCAACAGATAAAGAGGCTATTTATCTAAGTTTTCCAGCTTTTCTTCCGTAAAATCCTTCAATGAGTTCAGTTGCAGATCGGCCAATGAATATCTCGTATCCTTGCGGTTATGTGATTCAGGCACTGCCACTACCTTCATACGGGCGGCTTTCCCTGCGATCATACCGTTCACGGAATCTTCAAATACAATACATTCAGGCGGAGAACTATCTAATTCGCCGGCACAGGATAAATATACCGCCGGATGTGGTTTTCCATAAAGTTCATATTCTGCAGAATATACAGCATTAAAGTACTCCTTGATGTGGAAATGTTTTAGCACACTGTATATAAGTTGCATAGGTGAGGAAGATGCCAGCCCGGTTTTAAATTGCCTGCTTTTAAAAAATTCCAGGATATAATATAATCCATCCATGGCTTTCCCGTCCTGTAATATTTTATCAGTAACGTTGTCCACTATATCTTTGGTCACTTCTTCGGGAGACCGGTTTTCCCATTTAAAATGACGATACCAGTAATCTACCACTTCAATGGTTCGTAACCCGGTAGTGTGCATATAATCTTCCGGCTTCAGCCAAACGTCCAAATCAGCAAATACTTCCTGCATTGCTTTTCCCCACAGTGGCTCACTGTCTATCAGAAGCCCATCCATGTCAAAAATAACAGTTGTTAACATTTTCGATTTATATAATTTTTGAGGGCAAAATTAAATTTTTTAAAAATCTTTTAATTTCATTTGGAGAATTAAAAGTGCATCCTATCTTTGCATCACTCTATTAATCCTATAGACTATATGATTAAATATACTGTCCTGTACCGAATGTGTAAAAACTGCTGTCATTCGCACCGCCAGAGAGGTAAGGCATATTAAACGGTAGTAAAAGATGTTTTGGTGTACTTGTTAAAGGCCTTTCTGAACGATAAGAGAAAGGCTTTTTTCTTAAATAAATATTCTGAAAAATATTAAAACAGATCGCTCATGTTAAGTTTTCGAACCGAATTGGAAAACCCTGTTGTAGAAAAAGAGATCCTTGAATTAGACAGGAAAATCAAGGCCTACCGTAATGGTACTATGCCTGAACAATATTTCAAAAGCCTGCGTTTGGCCAGAGGTATTTACGGGCAGAGGCAAAAAGGAGTGCAGATGATACGCATAAAATTGCCGCATGGAAGATTGACTTTATCTCAATGGAAGCGTATTGCCGATATTTCCGACGAATATGCTACGGGCAAATTGCACCTGACTACCCGGCAGGATATTCAATTACATTTTGTGAGCCTGGACAAAACCCCCGATTTATGGGCTAAGTTAGCTGAAGATAAGATCACCATACGGGAAGCCTGCGGAAACACAGTCAGAAATATCACAGGTTCATCCTTTGCCGGCATTGATCCGGAAGAGCCGTTTGACGTCACACCTTATGCACAGGCAGCTTTTGAATATTTTGTACGCAACCCTATCTGCCAGGATATGGGCAGGAAATTTAAGATCGCTTTTTCCTCGAGCGATAAAGACAAAGCATGGAGCTTTATTCATGATGTAGGACTGATCCCTAAAATAAAAGAGCAGGATGGAAAAACAGTAAGAGGGTTCAAAGTATTGATCGGGGGGGGGCTTGGCGCCCAGCCTTATTTGGCGCAGGAAGTGTTCGATTTTTTGGAAGAAGATATCGTATTCCCTTATATAGAAGCCGTCATTCGGGTATTTGACCGTTATGGTGAAAGGACCAACCGGATGAAAGCACGCATGAAATATCTGATCGCTAAATTAGGCCTGGAAGAATTTACGCGGCTCGTAAAGGAAGAATGGAAATCATTAAAAAATAAGCATTTTCAAATTCCTTTGGTGGAAGAGGAAATCAAACTGCCCGCAATTCATATTCAGTTGCCCGCAGTGAAAATAAATAATCAGCAGCAATTTGAAAGGTGGAAAAGAACCAACATATTTCCCCAAAAGCAATCCGGCTATTTTGCGGCAGGGATCCGCGTCCCGTTGGGGGATATTTCCACAGATACTTCGAGGCGCTTAATTGAAAAGCTGAAACCGTTTATCGCTGATGATGTGCGGGTGACCCCTAACCAGGGCTTTTTATTACGCTATATCAGAGAAGAACACCTGCCTTATGTATTCAGTATCCTGGAGGAGGAACATGTGGATAAAGCAGGTTTTGACAGTACGGCGGATATTACTGCGTGCCCGGGCACCGATACCTGCAACCTGGGTATCAGCAGCAGCACCGGCATTGCAGAAGCGCTGGAGGAGGTGATAGAAAACGAGTTCGAAGATCTGATTTATAACAGCGACATCCATATTAAAATAAGCGGATGTATGAATTCCTGCGGACAGCACGGTATCGCTCAGATCGGTTTTCACGGAAGCTCCATGCGCAGCGGTAAACTGACCCTTCCTGCATTGCAGATATTGTTGGGAGGAGGGATCATAGGAGATGGGAAAGGACGGACTGCTGATAAAGTGATAAAGATCCCGAGCAAAAGAGGTCCGGAAGCGCTCAGGGCCATTTTGCATGATTATGAAACCCATAAGCTTGAATTCGAATTGTTCAATGATTATTATGACCGGATGGGAAATAAGTATTTCTATAGCTTATTAAAGCCGCTCGCAGATATAGAGAATCTCGGGGAGAGTGATTTTATAGACTGGGGCAGAGAAGAGCAATTTGTGCCTGCCATAGGTACCGGCGAATGTGCAAGCGTTGTGATTGACCTGATTGGGGCCTTACTGACAGATGCAGGGGAGAAATTAGGTTTTGCGGATGAAGCTATAGAAGAAACCAGGATTGCAGATGCCATATATCACGCTTATTCGGCTTTTATCAACACTGCAAAAGCGCTCTTATTAGATAAAGAAATTGCCTGCAATACGCAGAATGGGATTCTCAATGATTTCGACCGGCACTTTAGTGAAGAAAAAGCCTTTTCTTTCCCCAAAGGATTTCGTGAATATGTTTTAAGGATTAATCAGCATCAACCCGAATATGATTTCGCCACAGCCTATATTTCTTCTGCAAAAGAATTTTTAGAAAATGCAAAGATATACAGGGAGGAAGAAGTGGCAGTAGGATAGGGAAAAGGTAAGGGGCGATTGACAATAGACAATTCAATGTCGTTTAAAGGATTTATGATTTATGATTGATGATTCGAAAGTTCGGATTCAGAAGTACTTAACAGATCAAAAATCTACAAGCGTCATCCGAGAATTCGGATCTGCGTTCTTCAATCAAATTGAAACAAAAAACCATTTTATCACATATTAAAATATTCATTCAATGTCATTTAAAAATTCATTAACTGAAAAAAGGCCCCGTTTAACTTTGGTTGGCGCAGGGCCGGGTGATCATGAACTGATCACTGTCAAAGGAGCTAAAGCTTTGAAAGACGCTACCGTCATTTTGTATGATGCGTTGATTGATCCTAAAATATTTGAATACGCTTCACCGCGGGTGATCAGGCGTTTTGTAGGAAAACGTTGCGGTTTGCATACTTATTCACAGGAAGAGATTAACGAAATGATCGTAAGTTATGCGCTCACCTACGGTCATGTGGTCAGGCTCAAAGGCGGCGATCCGTTTGTTTTCGGCAGGGGATATGAAGAACTCGCGTATGCAGGGAGTTTTGGTATCGAAACGGATGTGATCCCCGGAGTTACCAGCGCCACCTCCTTACCGGCATTAAAAAAAATACCGTTGACCACCCGCGGACTGAATGAAAGCTTTTGGGTGCTGACAGGCACCACGGCTGATCGGAAAATATCGAACGATATTTTTCTGGCAGCACAGACGAATGCTACGGTAGTGATACTGATGGGATTAAAAAAGTTAGGTGAGATTGCCGGGATATACAAAGAGGCCGGTAAGAAAGATTTGCCGGTGGCAGTTATTGTGAACGGAAGTCTTCCCAATGAACAATTCATTAGGGGCACTATCAGCGATATCCAGTTAAAAATAAGCGAATACGACATCCATGGCCCTGCGCTCATACTTATCGGAGAAGCGGTGGGTCTGCAGTTGGACAAAGACAGCAGGTATATTGAAAACATAAAAGCTCAATTTGCCTGATGTATCCCGAGAGCAACAGAAATACCTTATTTCCTGTCTTTTTAAAGACAGATCATCTCCATACGCTTATTGTGGGAGGAGGAAATGTGGGACTTGAAAAGCTAAGGGCACTCATGGCTAATTCCCCTAATGCAACTATCACATTAGTTGCCACGGAAATTCATCCTGAAATAAAGAAACTGGCTGCCCTTTCATCCAATATTCAATTAGCAGAAAGAGGTTTTTCCAATTGCGATCTTTATGCGAAGGATATTGCCATCATTGCTACAGATAATGCTGTTGAGAATAAGAGGATCCACGATATTGCCAAATCCATGCGCGTGTTGGTCAATGTGGCTGATACACCCGATCTCTGTGATTTTTATTTAGGGTCTGTTGTACAAAAAGGAAATATTAAAATAGCCATTTCCACGAATGGTCAATCTCCCACGGTGGCAAAACGTATTCGCGAAGTTTTAACAGACCTGATCCCTGATGAAATGGAAGAAATGCTGAATAACCTGGAACAGATCCGGAAAAAGATCACAGGCGGCTTCGCCGAGAAAGTAAAACAACTCAACAAAATAACTTCCGTTCTTATAGAAAAATAGGTTTTCTTCATTTAATTTTTTTAACTTCGGCACAAGAGTCATTTTTTACTTATGCTGAGCTTATCACAATTACTAATACGGCTGATATTAGCTGCTGTCCTGGGCAGCCTTGTAGGATTAGAACGCCAGCGCCTTGACTGGGCGGCGGGTCTTCGTACACACATGATGGTATGTGTAGGAAGCGCTTTGGCTATCATAGTATCTGCTTATGGTTTTACAGATGTATTGCTTCCGGGAAAAATAATGTTGGATCCTTCCCGTGTGGCGGCGCAGGTTGTCAGTGGTATTGGCTTTTTGGGCGCAGGCACTATTTTATTTTTAAGGCATGAAGTGATCCGGGGATTAACCACTGCAGCCGGATTATGGACGGTTGCCTGCATTGGTTTGGCAGTGGGCAGCGGATTGTATGAAGCCGCGGTAATTACTACCGCGCTTGCGCTTATTATTCTTGCCCTGATAAAGCCCCTTGAGAAACGAATGTTCTCCGGAAAAAATATAAGAACTATTCATTTAATTATCAACCGGCAGGTAGCTTCCCTGGAATTAATTGAACAAGCCATTAATATGGAAAAATTGGAGTTGATGCAAATGACCGTTCAGCGCGGTGATAACCCTGATGAGGATTATGTGACATTACTATTAAGCCACCACACCCCGAGAGAAAAGCTGCCCTTGCTGTTAGAAAAATTCCGTGCATTAAAAGGCATTAAAGAAATCAGCTACAATACTGAAAATGCTGTAAAGGAATGACGAAAAGAATAAATTTGTTGATCTCTGATTTTCTCATCCCTGATTTGAAGATACTATCCCATGAGGAATTCAAATAATAAACAAGATATTCAGAAATCAACAAATCACAAATCACAAAATCAGAGATCACAGATCACGGATCACAGATTATCCTGTGTTCTATCCCTGCTGAATAGTTGTTTTCCCCTGACAATCATTCTCATGCTTCTTTGTCTTAAGGAAATAGTTTGACGGTAGATTTCATCCGCGTTGCGGCGTTTATGATAAATGCTGAAAATAGCTTTTCGTGAAATGGCTCCCAATACTTCATGAGATTCATCCCGTTTTACCACCGGCAAAATGTCAATATCATATTTATCCATGATATCTACTGCCAGGCTAAGTTGGTTATTTGGATATATATAGGCTATCCTTCCTTTTATAAGCGAAGAAATGGGCGCATTATCGTCGTGCTGCTTGCTGAAAATATCCACCCGTTGTACCAAACCGGCTATGCTTTTATTGTGGTCAGCTACAATAAAGGAAACGTATTCTTCTTCCGATACGTTCTTCTTGATCCATTCTCTCGCATCTTTGATAGTGTTTTCGGAGCTCAGGACACTCACACCGGTATCCATGGCATTTTTTGCCAACACTTGTTCCAATATATCGGGCTGGAATGTTTCGGGAGGCGTTAAACCGTGACGTTCCATTTTTTCCGTCATAATACTTCCTTTCATCAGGAAGAAAGATACGAAATAGGCTGCAGTACAGGCTCCGATCAGTGGAAGCATTCCATGGATTTGGCCCGTGGTTTCCATGGCAAATACGATAGATGTGAGCAAAGCCCTGGATGCGCCTGCAAACATAGCCGCCATCCCTATGAGTGCGGCAGTGGCTATATTGATTTGAGAGCCGGGGAAATAGTGTAAGGTAACCAATCCTAACAAAGCGCCCAATCCTCCTCCTATGGTAAACAACGGCGCCAGGGTTCCGCCGGAAGTTCCGCTCGCCAATGAAACGCTCCAGGAAAGGAATTTTAAGATGCAAAACGAAAAAAGTAAGTAAAGCGGTGTGGCCCCTGTAAGAAGCAGACTGATATTGCTGTACCCTACTCCCATTGTTTTCGGTGCAAAGTATCCGATGATGCCCACGACGATAGCCCCTATTGCCGGCCACCACATCCAATGTACAGGTAATTTTCCATAGAGGTCCTCAAGAAAATAGACGGCTTTAGATGCATAAGCCGCGGCCACTCCGATAATGACTCCGAGGATCGTGTATGTGATAGTGGCGATATTGGTCGGGTCAGGAATAGCAGGCATGGCAAAAATGGGGGTGTATCCAAAGAGTAAAAACCGCATGATCCCGCCTGTGACGCAGGAAAGAGCTACCGGGATAATAGAGCGTGGGGAAAATTCGAAAAGTAATAATTCAATACCTAATAATGTAGCGGATATAGGGCAGCCGAAAATGGCAGCCATACCTGCGCAGGCGCCGGCTGCAAGCATGATCTTACGTTCGTTGGCATTGATCTTCATGATCTGTCCGGCAAAAGAGCCGAAAGCGCCACCCCCTGAAATAATAGGACCTTCCGCACCAAAAGGTCCGCCGGTGCCGATAGCGAAAGCAGCCGAAAGCGGCTTTAAAAAAGTGATGATTGGCTTGATCTTACTTTCATTCAATAAAATTTGTTCCATAGCCTCCGGAATGCCATGCCCGCGGATACCGGGAGAACCAAACCGCGCCATCAGCCCTACGATCACACCGCCAATGACAGGAATAAGAATGACCCATAATCCTAATAGATGGGTGCTGGGCGCAGATTCCGCAAAAGATATCTTGCCGTAAAAACACAGGTTAGTCACAAAATCAATTAAGGCAATCATGATTTTGGCTATAAAACCAATAATGATGGCATTAAATACGGCTTGCAGACTTAAGTAAAATACCCGCTTTAAAACGTAATTCCTGCTCGGCGGTGGTTCCACAACCTCAGGGAAACTGGGACGGGTCAGAAGAACTGAAATGGGAATATTATCAGATGAATCGGTATTTTTATGGAGTGAATTTTTACTTTTCATGGGCAATGCCAAAGTACAAATTTGCTGAAAATTAATTATTCTCCCTTTTTATAGTTATCCTGCGAATTAGCTGCAGCACTGTTCCCCGCCTCCTTCATTTTTAAGATTTGATAATGTGATTCATACTCATCCCATTTGGTAGCTCCCATAAAAATAGCATAAAATATGATAATCAATGCTATGGCAAACATAATAACCACCAGGTCACTGTGTGATATTAAGCCTCTGTGCCTCGGCGCTTCTACGAAAAAAAACAAAGCAATGGGAAATCCAAACATCATGCCTCTCGGGAGGTACCTCTTGATTTGAAAAGTCCATTTATGCCGCGTATCCCGTTCCTTTTCCCAGAAGATAATAAACTTTTTTTCTTCCTCCGTCAATGGCGGCCATGAACGAATTACCTGCTCACTCATGTGACAAAATTACATGATAAAAGGCAAAAGAAAAATATCTTTCGGGAACAATACCGTCTTTTTAGCATGTTACACTCAGTAAAAAGGGATCGGTGTGGAACGCCTCATTTTCCCATCAATAATAAATAAATACCGGATCAGGAAGGAATGTGATAGTATATTTGGCAAAGTTTTTTTGGATGGATTTCAATGCAATGAATACCTTTTATGAAAAGAAGATCCCCTTTTTCTTCATCTCCAGTTTTGATATGAGAAAGGGAGAAGTGATCCCATTGGCTCTTGCGGAAGAAAATAATATTTTATTTTCCACGGGAAAGATTCAAAATTTTAAAAAGAAAGCTTTTTCCCTGGAGAAAATGGAGTGGCAAAAATATCCTGTTTCTTTTAAGGAATATGAGAAACGGTTTAACCGGATTAAAGAACATATCTATGCCGGTAACAGTTATTTGATCAATCTTACCTTTTCGACACCCGTGGTGACGGATTGTGATTTACTTTCTTTATTTTATGCGGGGAATTCTCCATATAAGCTGTTTTATAAAAACAAGTTTATTCATTTTTCGCCGGAACCTTTTATAAAAATAACCGGAGACGAAGTATGCTCTTTCCCTATGAAAGGCACTATGGATGCAAGTATTCCGCAGGCGGAAGAAAAACTTATGAATAATCAAAAGGAAATAAATGAGCAATATATAATAGTAGATCTGATCAGGAATGATTTAAGTATGGTGGCGAGAGAAGTGACTGTGGAAAGCTTTCGCTATATACAAAGAATTAATACAAATGAAAAAGAGCTGCTGACGATCAGCTCAAAAATAAAAGGCAGGCTGATGAAGGAGTTTCAGAATAAGCCCGGGGATATATTTCAAAAGGTATTGCCTGCGGGCTCGATTTGCGGAGCCCCCAAAAAGAAAACCGTAGAGATCATTGCAGAAACAGAAACGCATAAGAGGGGTTTTTATACCGGCGTATGGGGGATTTTTGATGGTAAAAAGATTGATAGTTGCGTAATCATCCGGTATCTTGAAAATAATAACGGAGATTTTATTTATAAAAGCGGTGGCGGCATTACTGCAAAGAGCGATGCGGCCGCTGAATACCAGGAAATGGTAGACAAAATTTATGTGCCGGTTTATTGAATCCATACGTTGGGAAAATGCTGACATGCCTTTGATAGCCTTGCATCAGCTAAGGTTTGAGAAAACACAAAAGGAAGTCTTCGGGAGCATCATTCATTCTTCCCTGAAGGATACTATTGACCTGCAGGCGGCTTTACGGCGGGATATTAATACCGGGAAATATAAATGTCGTGTGGTATATGATGATCAACATATTTCCGTCGAATTTATCCCTTATCATCAGGCAAAAATTGACCGGCTGAAAATAGTTACCGATGATGAGATTGATTATCATCTTAAGTATGAAGACAGGACTTGTTTTAAAAAGCTGAAGTCGGGATCAGGTGAAGGGACAGAAATTTTAATAGTAAAAAACAACCTGATCACAGATACTTCTTTCAGCAATGTGGCTTTATGGGATGGTATAAAATGGTTTACGCCGGCCGCTCCTCTCCTGGAAGGTATTCAACGTGCTTTTCTGATAAGCAGAAAGGAAATTTTCCCGGAGGAGATCAGCCTGGATGAACTGCATCATTTTAAAAAGATAAAGCTGTTCAATGCTATGATCCATTGGGAGGAGGCGCCGGTTTTAGATATTCCTTGGGATTAAAATCATATTTTTTTCTCCCGTTCATTTTTCTCCTTTTTCTATTACCTTTGCGCAAAATTTGAGGTCAAACCATTTTATTACTCGTATAAATCTTTTCTTTTATGCCTAACACAGGTAAAATCAAGCAAATCATTGGTCCGGTGGTGGACGTTTATTTTGAAAATGAAAATACTTTACCCGAAATTTTTAATGCGCTGGAAGTAACCCGTGATAATGGGCAAAAGCTGGTCCTGGAAGCTCAGCAACACTTAGGAGAAGACAGTGTACGCTGTGTAGCCATGGATTCTACCGATGGTCTGGTAAGAGGCATGAAAGTAGAAGATCTGGGCGGCCCGATCAAAATGCCCGTTGGGGATAAGATCAAAGGCCGTTTGTTTAATGTGGTGGGTGAAACGATTGATGGCTTGGCTCCGGTATCTGCAGAAGGCGGTTATCCGATTCACCGCAGGGCTCCGGCGTTTGAAGACCTGGCTACCGAAGCAGAACTGCTTTTCACGGGTATTAAGGTAATTGACCTGATTGAACCTTATGCCAAGGGTGGTAAGATCGGTTTATTCGGTGGCGCAGGCGTAGGGAAAACGGTATTAATTCAGGAGTTGATCAATAATATTGCCAAGGCTTATGCAGGCTTATCTGTGTTTGCCGGCGTAGGCGAACGCACCCGTGAAGGGAATGACCTGATGCGGGAAATGATAGAAGCCGGTATTATTAAATACGGGGAAACCTTCAAGCATTCCATGGAAAAAGGAGGATGGGACCTGTCCTCTGTAAATCTCGAAGAACTGCAAGAATCTAAAGCTACTTTCGTTTTCGGGCAAATGAATGAGCCTCCCGGAGCCCGCGCCCGCGTGGCGCTGAGCGGATTGACCGTGGCAGAATATTTCCGTGATGGCGATGGTACGGCTACCGGCGGACGTGATATTTTGTTTTTCGTAGATAATATTTTCCGTTTCACGCAGGCCGGTTCGGAAGTATCCGCGCTGTTGGGACGTATGCCTTCCGCGGTGGGTTATCAGCCAACCCTGGCTACGGAAATGGGATTGATGCAGGAACGTATTACTTCTACCAAGAATGGTTCTATCACTTCAGTGCAAGCCGTATATGTACCCGCGGATGACCTGACAGATCCCGCTCCGGCCACTACTTTTGCTCACCTGGATGCAACTACCGTACTAAGCCGTAAGATTGCGGACTTAGGAATTTATCCGGCCGTAGATCCGCTGGATTCCACTTCCCGCATCCTTTCTGCCGCTATTGTCGGAGATGCCCATTATAATTGCGCTCAAAAGGTAAAGCAGATATTGCAGCGATATAAAGAATTGCAGGATATCATTGCCATTTTAGGATTGGATGAATTGAGTGAAGATGATAAGCTGGTGGTTGCTCGTGCCCGTAAGGTGCAGCGCTTTCTTTCCCAGCCATTCCATGTGGCAGAGCAGTTCACCGGACTGAAAGGAGTGTTGGTGCCAATTGAAGAAACTATCCGTGGATTTAACATGATCATGGATGGCGAAGTGGACGAATATCCTGAATCTGCTTTCAACTTAGTGGGCACCATTGATGATGCCATCGAAAAAGGTAAGAAATTATTGGAACAGGCTGCTAAAAACGAATAATTTATGCAACTTGAAATATATACGCCCGAGCGGAAAGCCTTTAGAGGAGAGGTGTACGGAGTGCGATTACCCGGTATTGACGGTTTTTTTGAAGTAATGGAAAAACATGCTCCGATGGTAGCCGCTTTGGTGCCGGGACAAATGAAAGTCCTGAATGATAAAACTCACTTTTCTTTTTACAATATTAAAGGGGGTTTTATAGAAGTGTTGAATAACCAGGCAACTGTGTTAGTGGAAGGTGCCGAGCCCACTTCTATAGAAAAGTAATATGACCTTAATTCAGGGAAGGATCCGGAGGATAATTAGCTATAGAGGCAAAACCGTTTCCCATTTCACGCAGGGATTGAGACCAGATGTTTTTTTCCATTTCATCAAAGACTAATCCTTTAGTACCTCTGGATATAATCCATGAATTCTCTTTCAGCTCCCCGTCTAATTGCCCTTTATCCCAACCCGAATAGCCGATGAACATTTTGATCTGATTGGTGTCAATCATACCCATATTTAATAATTCAATAGCCCTTTCGAAATCACCTCCCCAATAAATATCAGGTAAAATCTTAAATCCGCCTTCAATCAGATCAGGAACACTATGTAAAAAATGAATGGTATCCAACTGAACAGGCCCTCCGAAATATATCGGTAACTTCTTTATAGTCACATCAGGCATCAGTTCATCTAATGTTTGTGTAAACAGTTTGTTAAATATAAATCCGAAACTGCCTTCCTCCCGATATTCACATAGCAACACGACAGACCGGAAGAAATTAGGATCTCTTAAAAAAGGATTTGCGATTAATATTTTACCCGCATCCGGTGGTTCACCCTTATCCGGAATGGTATGTTCTTTATCCGTAAACATTTATTCAAATATATTTATTATTTTAGAACTATAAAAAATAATTTTATTAAAACACGTCGTTAAAGTAACGTTAAATTGAGGGCAGGCGTCATACGGGTACATTTTATAGCAGAAGGAAGCCTGTAACTTTGTATAAATGAAGAAACTTTTTCCATGGATATTCGTGCTGATCACCTTATCATTGGCCGGTATCATTTTTATCCAGGTTAACTGGATAAGAAATGCCATCTCCATGCGGAAGGATCAATATAATCAACGGATGCTCGATGTGCTGGGTGCTGTCCGTGATGATATTGTCAATGATAAACATCCGGATAAGTCAGGGGGGGGGATTTCATCAAGATCGGGGTATAATAACACCATGGGAAACCTGTTCCCCGGGTTCCCGCCTCAGGAAACGATTCCCGTTCCTTTTCGTTACAACGTAGGTGAAATCCGTCAGATTATTGATCAAAACCTCCGTGTGCAGGGATTCGATATTCCCTTTCAATTTGCGGTTATCTCAAAAGGCCCGCTTTATTCTGCCTATGAATTAAGGACTTCCGAATTCCCCGAGTGGTTTGCCGATTCAATGCACCATAAGCAATTTATTACTTATTTAGTTCCCAATCGCACTACTTTGTCCAGTCTCATCAATGTGAACCAGGAGTTGCTTTATATCATCGTTCCGGCAGATTCTTACGTATATATTCTGCGTTCGATGAAATGGATCATCAGCGGTTCAGTAATTTTTACCCTGATTATCATTACGGCTTTTGCACTGACTATTTTTGCCGCTTTGCGTCAGAAGAAGTTATCTGAAATAAAATCGGATTTTATCAATAATATGACGCACGAATTCAAAACGCCATTGGCCACTATTTCACTGGCGGTAGATGCCATCGGAAATGATAAAGTAGTGGTGAATAAGGATAAAATTCGGTATTTCAGCGGTATCATCAAAGAAGAAAACAAGCGGATGCACCGCCAGGTGGAAACTATTCTGCAATCTGCTCTGCTGGACCGGCAGGAAATCAAGCTGAATCCCGGATCGGTAAACGTGCATGAGATCATTGAAAAAAATGTGCAAAATCTGGAATTGCAATTGAAGGACAGGGAAGGGGAGGTGCAACTTCATTTGAATGCCGCTAATCCTGTACTCATTGCAGATGAAGTTCATTTTTCCAACATGATCTCCAATCTGCTGGATAATGCACTAAAATATTCGGCAGAACATCCCCTCATTACTGTGGAGACTTTTAACCATAAAAAAAACCTGGTCCTCAGCGTAACGGATAATGGCATAGGCATGAGCAAGGAGACGGTATCCCGTATCTTTGAAAAATTTTATCGTGCTCATACCGGCAATCTGCACAACGTGAAGGGATTCGGACTGGGTCTCGCTTATGTCAAAGCGATTGTAGAGGCGCATGAAGGGAAAATAAAAGTGGAAAGTACTTTGGGAAAAGGAAGTAAATTTGAGATTTATTTCCCGCAGCGTCTGGGAGTAAATGCTTAAATACAATGAAAAAAGATCAGGCAGGTAAAGTGATCAGAATTATCTTACTACTCATTGTTATTTATTTACTTGCCGGTTTATTTTTATATCAATATCAGTCTTCTGTTATCCTTCGCGGGACTAAATTACCCCGGAACTATACTTTTCATTTCGATTATCCTTTTAGAGAATTTAACCTTCCGCTGAATGATACTGACCGATTAAACATGGTGCTCTTTGAAGCAGATTCAGCGAAAGGCGTGGTAGTTTATTTTCATGGCAATACAAGCAACCTTGTTCATTTTGCCCGGTATGTTCCTGTATTTCTGCAGCACCGGTATGATGTGCTGATGATGGATTACCCCGGGTATGGAAAAAGCACCGGACCAAATACGGAACACGATCTGTATAATGATGCCTTAGTGACTTATCAACTGGCACGAAGCTATTTTCCTGCAGACAGCATTATTCTATACGGGAAATCGTTAGGAACTGCAATGGCTTCCCATATCGCTTCTTTACATCCCTGCAGGATGCTGATTTTAGAATGTCCATTATATAATTTCGATATGCTGGCGAGGCGATATTTCAGGATTTATCCTGTCAGCATGCTTTTACGTTATCATTTTCCCGTCTATCGTTTTATGCAGCATACCTTTGGTCCTGTTGTAATCTTTCACGGGAAAAAAGACCGGGTGATCCCTTACAGGCAGGCTGAAAAACTAAAGCCTTATTTGAAGAAAGGAGATGAGTTTATAACCCTTCCTCGTGGAGATCATAATGATTTATATTATCAACCACTATATCAGCAGGTGATGGATTCGTTACTGAGTAAGTAGATGGTATAATATTGCAAGTGTCGTTTAGCGGGTTATTCAACCCTTACAGGGTTGAACGATCCTATCCATTTTAACCGCGGGTTGCACCCACGGTTATCTATATTGATGCCTTTCAGGCATCTAAAATATTAAATCGTGCAAACGATATTAAATGACTATCTGCGATTATACTAACCAATTTATTGACCGTCGAAAATTGATATATTTGAGAACGTTATATTTCTTCCAAAGTATTCCCGTTCTTAGTCACTTTCAACCGGTGGATCATTCCCAATCTGATGGCAAAATTATTAAACTGATGTCCGGCAGGAAAACCAAAGCAGACCGGATAATCATATTCCTTCACTTTATCCAGAATAATCTCATAAGCTGTCTGTCCGAAAGGAGGATCGGTTATATCTTTTTGGATTCTGGTCATTCCACCAACCACCAATCCAACTAAAAAAACTAATTTCCCCGCACGCTTCAAAGTCCACATCATGCTGTCTATCTGATACAGGTATTCGTGTACATCTTCAATAAATAAAATTTTTCCATAAGTATCTATAGCTGAATCAGAACCTGCCTGCGCTACCAATAATGATAAATTCCCGCCTACCAACAGTCCTTCTCCCGATCCCTCCCTGTTAAGTTCGTTCGGATCCACTGCATAATTTGGTTTATCTCCGCGAAAGGCACGCTGAATGCTCATAGCCGATTCATCCTCAGTGCCGTATTTAAGATCAATGCACATTTCACAATGCAAAGTAGGGATATGCAATTGTGCCTGCACAAAAGAGTGTATAACTGTAATATCACTGTATCCGCAAAGCCATTTCGGCTGCAAATAAAACTGATTGAAATTTATCCTGTCAATGATCCGGATACATCCGTAACCTCCTCTACCGAAAAGAATAGTTTTTATCTCCGGATCGTCCAGCATATCCTGCAGGTCTGCGGCTCTTTCTTCATCCGTACCGGAAAAGGTATAATACTGGCCATCCACTGTTTTTCCCAGTTTCACTCTATATCCCCATAGTTCCAGGGCTGCTTTAGCCGGCTGCACGTCATCTAAGCAAAAATAACCGGCAGGACAAGTAATACCTATTGTGTCACCCGGTTGCAGGTAAGGAGGAATGATGGTAGGTGAATCATTGAAAATCATGGGATAAAGATAGCAGGAAAAGGGAATAAAAAAAGTAAGACTCTAAAACCGGGGCATATTGGGAAGCAAAATCCATACTAAAAGGACAAAAGCCGCTCCTTCCCATTTACCTAACTTATCTCTGAGTATTTTTAAAGCTTTAGCTACATGCTTTTCAACCGTATTCACAGAGATACCCATTCGTTGGGCTATTTCCTTGTAAGAAAGCTGCTCAAATCTGCTCAGCATAAAAGCTTCTTTACATTGAGAGGGTAACGATGATATTAGTTGATAGATCTCCTCCTCCGTTTCTTTTGCATACATCTTTTCAAGCTCATTTTCTTCAGCCTTTTGAATTGCATTTCGGGACATTTTGTTTAGAAATAGTTCCCTGTTTGCTTCGGTGCGCAATTCAAAGAGTATTTTATTCCTCATAGTAGCATATAAATAGGCCTTTATGTTCCCGTTGGCGTCCAGGCCAGAAGCTTTTTGCCAGAGGTTTACGAAAACATCCTGTACGATTTCTTCTACCACGGGAGTGAAAGGGATGCGTTTATAAGCTTTACTGCAAAGGGCGGCATAATAACGACTAAACAATTCAGTCAGGGCATGCTCATTTCCCTGCTGTATGAATAAGAGTAATTCCTGATCGGTATAGTGTGTAAAATTCGTGATATGCTTTCTCTTTTAAGGGTAAAAGTAAAAAATATTTTTGCTTTCAATGGCGGTAGTGGTTTTTTGATGCAATTACTATACAAAGGCTTTTATAATAATATGACACAAGCTCAATTAACAACCCTTATCCGCAAGTACCTCTCCGGTGAAGCCAATGAGCAGGAAAAGTTGCAGATAGAGCAATGGTATGAATCGTTTGACACTTCTTCGCTGGAATTCGTAGGAGGTGATTCTCAAATGACAGAAGAGTCTCTGAACAAGAGCCTGAAAGCCCTGCGAGCAAAAATAGCGCAGGAACATAGTGCGGGAGGGATGCCTTCTTTAGGATCGTCCAAAAGGATTTTCCGTTGGTGGCAAGCGGCTGCGGCGGCTACCGTATTAGTAGTAGCGGCAGGAGTTATTCTTTCTTTATGGAATCAGCAAAGAAAGAAAACGGGAGCAGATATGGCGGTGCAAACACTTACAAAAGACTTTCAGCCGGGGGGGAATAATGCAGTGTTAACATTAGCCAATGGGAGGCAGATTGTCTTGGATTCGGCAGGGAATGGATTGATATCTACGCAGGGAAACGCCCGAATTATAAAAGTAACCGGAGGACTTTTGACGTATAATCGCCAATCGTCAAACGTGAATGGTGAATCGTCAGTTCAATACAATACCATTACTACGCCGCGTGGCGGGAGATATGAAGTGATATTGCCCGATGGAAGTAAGGTTTGGTTAAATGCCGCTTCCTCTCTCAGGTTCCCAACTATCTTCATAGGCGATAAAAGAGAAGTTGAAATGACCGGCGAGGCGTATTTTGAAATAGCCCGGAACGCTTCCATGCCCTTTGTAGTAAAAAAAGGATCCATCGAAGTAACGGTTTTGGGGACTGATTTTAATGTGAATGCTTATGATGATGAAAGCAATTTGAAAGTAACGCTGGTGGAAGGGTTAGTCAGGGTATCACAAGTTTCAACCGATAACAGACAATCTACAACTCGTAACTCACAGCTGCTAAAGCCCGGACAACAACTCATTCTGAGCCTGTCGAAGGATGGCGGAGCAGAAATGAACCTGCAAAAAGATGCAGATGTCAATGAAGCCGTAGCGTGGAAAAATAATTTATTCTGGTTTGACAGTGATAATATTCAGGAAGTATGTAAGCAATTGTCGAGATGGTATAACGTAAATATTAGTATTCATGGCAATGTACATGATCTGTTCACGGGGTCAATTCCGCGGGATTTGCCGTTTTCAAAAGTGTTCGAAGTATTACAAAAGACGGGAAGCATTCAATATAAAATTGAAGATGTCAATACGATTATTGTGACGCCCGGAAATCAAATAATAAATAACAAATGACAAATAAATTAAGATTAAAAAAATCTCAAATTTCAAACGTCCGGAGAAAAGCGGGCATAAAATTTAAAATGATGAGTCCATAAATACTTCTTCAAGTAAAAACCGGATCCTGCCGTTAACAGAACCCGGTTTAAATAAGCTAAATAAAAACACTCCATGAAAGAATATTTATTATTTAACCTTCCCAAGGCTATGCCCGGGACAAAAGACAAAATTATGCAATTGAACAGTTTTGGCAAAAATGTGAAACACGTTCTTGCTCTTTCCTCTAAATTATGGCTGATTATGCAGTTGACAGTGATACTAATGTTTGCAGCATGTCTTCAGGTGAGTGCCGCTGCTTTCGGGCAGCAGGTGACCATCGTGGGAAAGGATATTCCCTTAAAGCAGGTCTTCAGGGACATCCGGAAACAGACAGGCTATAATTTTATCTATACCAATAAAGTCATTAAAGAGGCATCACCGGTAACGATGAATGCCCGTAATATGGACATGAGGGAAGTATTAGATAAGGCGATGGCCGGTCAGCCGTTGACATATACTATTCAGGATAAGATCATTATTATCGGGCAGAAGCCTGAAACAATTCCGATGGGCGAACAGTCCTTTCCCCAAAAGGAAATAGGCGGTATTGTAACCGATTCTGCTACAGGGAGACCGTTGGTGGGAGTTACTATACAGGTGAAAGGGATTACGAGCGGAACAGTTACAGATAATAACGGCCACTTCAGCATTAATGTGCCTGACAATGCAATATTGGTAGCTTCTTATTTGGGTTATAATAGGAAGGAAATACGGACAGGAAATGAAACTGTTATTAATTTTTCTATGGTTTTTTCTACTACCGCCCTCAATCAGTTGGTCGTAATCGGATATGGAACTCAAAAGAGAATATCGCTTACAGGCGCGGTTAGCCAGGTGACCTCCAAGGATATTGAAGGGAAGCCGGTAACTAACGTGTTGCAGGCTTTGCAGGGTGAGGCGCCTAACCTGATCATTCAGGAAACTTCTCATGATCCCGGAAGCGGCGTCAATCTGAATATCCGGGGAATCGGCACATTAGGTGATAATTCTCCGCTTGTGGTGATAGATGGTGTGGTGGGTGGAGATATTAATCAGATTAACCCTAATGATATAGAAAGTGTATCAATTCTGAAAGATGCGGCCTCCGCAGCCATTTACGGTTCTCGTGCAGCTAATGGTGTTATTTTAATCACTACCAAAAAGGGGGAGTTAAACCAGAAAGCAATTATTAGCTATAATGGTAGTTACGGCTTTCAGCATCCGGATGTACTTTTGAAGAAGGTTGATGCTTGGGATAATGCATATTATAAAAACTTAGCGCTTGTTAATTCCGGACTTTCTCCGAGTTATACACCTGATCAAATAGCTCAACTCAAAGCACAAGGAAATGGCACATGGGATTTAGAACGCCTTTTAAGGGATGCGCCCTTTCAGACACACAACCTGACGATAAGCGGCGGCGGGCCAACCAATTCTTATTATATTTCAGGAGGGTATCAGAACCAAGGGAATATGCTGATTGGCAATGGCGGCTCGGGGCCTGATTTTGGCTACCAACGATATAATCTTATGTTAAGTCAGACTTCAGTAATAGGGAAGCTGGAAGTAAATATAATGTTGAGCTACAATAAGAACAGGAATAAAACGCCGGCCGCCGACGAACAATTTGTAATCGCCGATGCCAACCGTGTGCCTTATAACTATAGTTGGCAGGATTCAGCCGGCAATTACCTGACCAACCCTATTTCTTCTCAATTCAATCAGATGGGAGTTCTTGAAAAAGGCGGTTATAATCAATCCAATAATGATCAGGTTTTTGGTAATTTAAATGCTGCTTTTCACATTAGCCCTGATTTGAAATTAAATGGGTTACTCGGTGGCACGCTCATCAATAATTCTTCTTTTTACAGAGAAATAGAGGTAAACGATATTCCATCAGGTATATCAGGTAATAACCGGACCGTTAATAATGGAGCTTCCAAATCACTTTTGACGAATGTGCAATTATATGCCACCTACCATAAAACAGTTAGAAATAATGCCATTACAGCGTTACTTGGCGGATCAAACGAGTCTTATACTGAAAGCGGATTCCGGTTACAACAATTATATACAGATGTGCAGTTAGGTACCCCTACTACCGGTACTATTCTTGACCCGAATAATTCATTCAACAGCAATGCATCTACTACTGAAACCAGTATTAATTCTTTGTTCGGACGTTTGTCGTACTCCTATAAAGACAAATATTTTATAGATGCTTCGTTCAGAGAAGACGGATCATCAAAATTCGCATCAGGTAAGAGATGGGGATTTTTCCCTTCCCTGGGCGCCTCCTGGATACTTACAGAAGAACCATTTATGCAACGGGTAAAAAATACTATCAATGTCCTGAAACTAAGAGCGTCTTATGGTGTTTTAGGAAATCAGAATGTAAATGCGTATCAGTACCAGACTACCTATTTTAATTATAATAATGCTTACGGCTTTAATAATACAGCAGTGGGGGGAGCCGGATATATTTTAGGAAATCCGGACCTTACGTGGGAAAGGGCGGCCACTTCCAATATAGGAGTTGACCTGGCATTCTTTGGTGAAAAATTAAACATCACATTTGATTATTTTAATAAGGTAACCAGTGATATTCTCGCTTCCAGGCAAGATGTTCCTGCACTCTATGGAGCCGGACTTCCGGATTATAACGTAGCGAAGGTCCAGGATTATGGCTGGGGAACAACCATATCTTACGAATTGCAAACCAATAAAATTTCCCAAACATTTAGTTTCAATTTAGCCGATAATAAAAATAAGTTGCTGACGCTGACCTATAGCACTAACCAGGAAATTGTAAATGAAGAAGAATATTCTCTGATCAGGAAAGTGGGAGAACCCATCACCCAGTATTGTGGATATAAAGTGGCAGGTATTTTCCAAACCCAGGAAGAAATAAATAAATCTGCCAAACCGGTGGGTTTAAATCTTGCTCCCGGAGATTTGAAATATATAGATGTAAATCATGATGGAGTTATTAATGCCGAAGATAAAGTACCCTTGGGTAACCCTTTTCCTCGTTTTACCTTTGGATTTACCTATCGTATTTCTGTTGATAACTTCGATATGTCTCTCTTTATTCAGGGTGTGGGTAAGAGAGCGGAAATGATAAGAGGAGAGGATGTGGAACCTTATCAGGCTAATTATAGTGCTACCATGTTCCAGAACCAGACTGATTTCTGGACCCCTGAAAACCGGAATGCCAAATATCCCAGATTGGCAGAATCAGGAACGGATGCCAATGCAAATGACTGGGGAATGGGTTCAAGTATTTATTTATTTGATGCAGCGTATGCCAGGTTAAAGAATATTAATATAGGATATACCATCCCTGAACGCATAACTAAAAAGCTAAGTATTGAGAAATTAAGAGTGTCACTTATAGGACAAAATCTGCTCACGCTTTCTAAATTGAATTTCGTAGATCCGGAAACATCTGAGTTTAATAATGATCTTAACCTAAATGCCGGTGAGAATAGTGCACGTAATTATCCTTTACCTATATTTTACGGCATGGGATTAAATGTAACCTTTTAATTGACTCCTAAATTTTATATGATGAAATATCTGAAATCCTTCTTAATAATAAGTATTGCCCTAATCACATTCAGTAGTTGCAAAAATTTGAATATTGCACCTGCCGATAGATTTACTAACCTTGATTTCTGGACAACGAGTGAGAATGTAAATAATGCTTTAAATAATGTGTATGGCGGCATGTACAACAGCAGTCTGTACTTTAACAATACAGCTATGTCAGATAATGCGTATAGTAGCCCTGATGTAATAGCCAGTGGAAGTTACGATGCATCCTATCAGGGCTTTTTAAACGTATGGTCTTTCCATTATGCAGGTATTAATTCCTGTAACCTTTTCCTATCCAATGTAGATCAAAACAAAACCCTTCCTGCAGCCGTAATAGCAAGGATGAAAGGCGAAGTACGCTTTATCAGAGCATGGCATTATTTTAACTTGATGAAGTGGTGGGGAGCCGTCCCGCTTATCATAAAGCCGATTACCCCAGGTCAGGCTAAGGTTATGCCACGTACCTCACAGGATTCTGTATTTAATTTTATTATTAATGAATTGCAGGCTGCCTCGACCGTTTTACCATCAAAAGACCAGTATACCGCAGCAGATAAAGGTAGAATTACAAACGGTGCGGCAATGGCCTTGGAGGCAAGGGTTCTATTGTATCAGGGTGGCAACATGCAGAAAGTAGCAGATATTTGTGATACACTCATGAATGATCAATCGGTATGTGGGCATTATTCATTAGCCGCTGATTACGACGCTTTATTCAGTGACGCCGATGTCAATAAAGATAATCCTGAAACCATGTTAGCTCTTCAATATGTACCGGGAGTCCGTACCTGGTCGGAAGATTTTGATTTTGCACCGATTTCTGCCGGGTCGCGTACAAATGGGATGGCGCCTACCCAGGAATTGGTTAACAGCTACCTTATGCTGAACGGTAAGCCTATTACGGATCCAACTTCGGGATATGATGCAAATAATCCCTATTCCAATCGCGACCCAAGGCTTACAGCAACCGTCGTTTATGATAAATATGTTTGGACAAATCCTGATAGAACTACGCAAATTATCTATATAAAACCCGGATCAGATCCTAATCCTGCTCACTTGAATGAATACGATCCTACCGGTGAACACACGCTAACCGGTTATTACTGGAGGAAATATTTTGATCCCAATCATTTAGCCGGTTTCTCATCAGGATTAAATCTTCAGATGATCAGGTATGCGGAAGTATTATTGGATTATGCTGAAGCTAGAAATGATCTTGGGGAGATGGACGAGAATATTTGGAATAATACGATTAGATTAATCAGGCAAAGAGCCGGGTTTACGAATGCCGGCGCATTAGATTATCCAGGTAGTAATGCCGATATGGTTGAAATTATAAGACGTGAACGAAGAGATGAATTTGCCATGGAAGGGCTTAGAATAGATGATATTCGCAGATGGAAGATTGCAGATTCAGTGCTCAATGGTTATGCTCATGGCGCCATGTTCGGTGATCCCACTATAGATAATGGTTATCTAAGAGTGCAGAGCCGCGAGTTTAATCCATCCAGGAATTATTTATGGCCAATACCTGCCTCCGAAATCGCACTGGATCCAAATCTGATTCAAAATCCAGGCTATTGAAAACAACTTAAAAAGATGTAACATGAAAAATAAATCATTTATAAAATGGGGATTCCTGGTTTTATTAACCATGCTTGTAATTTCTTCCTGTAAACAGGATATCAGGTCGCTTGATATAAGCTTTACTCCCGTAAGCACCTTAATTGGGCCTTCAGATCAACAAGATCTTAAATTGAATGCACAAAGTGACTCAAACATAGTATTTCAGTGGACGCCTGCCACAACGCCGGATAGCGGGCTCATACTTTACCAGGTAGCCTTTGACAGTGTAGGCAGTAATTTCAGTAAACCTATTTTCAAAGTGATTTCCGATGGTTCCGGAGCGATGACGCAGGCCACAGTTTCGCAAAAGTTGTTGAATCAGATTGCGGCTTTAGCGGGAATACAGGCATCAAGTACAGGTAAAGTAGCATGGACGGTAATTGCTTCTAAAGCAGCGAATGCAAAGGCATCCTCCATGACAAGGACCCTTATTCTTGAGCGGCCGGCCGGGTTCGCTGTGTTGCCGGATTCATTATTTCTGACAGGGTCTGCTACGGAAGCAGGCACCGATATTACAAAGGCTATTCCAATGAAAAAAACAGCCGATGGTGTTTTTGAGTTATACACCTCTTTGAAAGCAGGCACTTATCAGTTGACAGACAAAGCAAATGGAAGCGGCACCAGGTATTATATTGACACCAACGATAACATGATCAAAGTAGGTAATTCCCTTACTACCTTTGTTGGTGCGACGAAAGCTTACCGGTTAACCTGTGATTTTACAGTGGCTACCGTGCAGGCAGTTCAGATTGATTCAATAGGATTATATCAATCGGCTAAAAATGAAGAAATCGGGGAGCTGGCTTATATAGGGAACAGTACGTGGGCCATTGACAGTTTGCCGGTAGTATTTGTTCAATTTTCGTGGGGCAGGGACGATCGCTATAAATTTATTCTTCACACCCCGAAGGGATCAGAATGGTGGGGAAGCCAGAATTACAATAATGTGCGGCCTGCCGGTCAGCCTCCTTCTTATTTTTATCTTGTTCCGGTATCTAATACACAATGGGATTACACCTTTAAGTTTGATCCGGCAGCAGACGGTCATGAAGTGAATGTAAATATTTATTTCCAATCAACTGCGCCCTATATCCATAAAATAACTTATTTGAACTAATCCTTTTGGATATTCCCGGACGATGAGGATATATTTAACAGATTTAATAATGGGCTATTGTCAAAAAAGAATCCAATTAAAAATGGTCAGGCTAAAAAATATAATCAGGTATTTAGGAGTCTGTTTAATTGCAGGATTGGCTTTATCATCCTGTCACAAAAAAGGAGATGTAGTTGTTCCTCCTGCGCCCACGCCTCCTTCTACGCCCTATGTGTACAATTGGATTTCTATTGCAGACTCGGCTGTTTCGTCTTTAAATTTATTTTGGTATCCATCAGGTCAGTATTATACCGGCAATAATAATACAATCGGATGGGTAAATTATTGGCCTACCGCTCATGCTTTGGATGTGTTGGTGGACCTATATTTACGTGAGCCGTCCGCTGGTACAAAAGAAAAAATGCAGGAATTGATTACGGGGGTCAGGGATATGAATGGAGGGACTTACATCAGAGATTACTATGATGATGAAGAGTGGATGGCATTGGCATGTCTGAGAGCTTATAATGCTACCCAGGATACTTCATATAAAAACATCACCATGCTGTTATGGAATGATATAAAAACAGGCTGGAGTTCTGACTTGGGAGGCGGTATTTGGTGGCGGAAAGATCGTCCGTCTAAAAATACGCCTTCTAATATGCCTGCATGTATTTTGGCAACAAGACTTTTTAAAGAGTTTAGAGACCCCGATGATTCTACCTGGGCGGTGAAAATTTATAATTGGGAGAAGAATGTTTTATATAATCCTGCGACAGGCCTTGTATATGATAATATCAGTAGCAGCGGCAGTGTGAATACCAGTTGGGAGTTTACCTATAACCAGGGGACATTTATAGGAGCTGCCGAGGAATTATATTCTATTACTCATTCATCTTCTTACATAAGTGATGCGGTGAAAGCCGCCGATTATACATTACAAAGCGGACAACTCACAAAAAATGGTCTTTTGAAAGACGAAGGCGGCGGCGATGGTGGTTTGTTTAAAGGGGTATTCGTACGCTACTTTACTCAATTTATTATAAATGGTAATCTCAGCAGTGATAAGAAGACCCAGTATATCAATTTTTTAACGAATAATGCCCAGAAACTTTGGAGTACAGGAACCAATAAATCATTAATACTTTTTGGCAGCGCATGGGATACTCCTCCGGGCACAACAACAGACCTCACAGTACAACTAAGTGGAATTATGCTTTTTGATGCAATGGCCGATTTGAAAAAATTAAACCTGGTAAACTAAACAGATGTCTGGAATTAAAAACCTCTTATATTTTGTTTTAAAGATCCTGTTTGGACTCTGTGCAATACCCGTTTTATGTAACGGTCAGACCTCCCTGAATCTGACAAATTATGTAAATCCTTTTATCGGTACGGCGCCGCTTACTAACCCTGAAATTATTGGATATACCCCACCGGAGGGCTGGAGGGTATGGGCCGGACTAACTTATCCGGGTGCGGCTTTGCCAAATGGGATGGTACAGTTGAGTCCTGTTACAAAGTTTGGTTCAGGTTCAGGATACCAGTATGAAGACTCCGTTATCATCGCATTTACTCATACAAATAAAGGACAGTGGAATTTATGTAATATCCCTGTATTACCAGTCACTGGAAATGTGAACCCGGAACACTTTGGTTCTCATTATGATCATGATTCAGAAACAGCTCATCCGGGGTGTTACCAGGTTTTTCTTAAAGACTATAATATTAATGTAAAGCTAACGGTTACACCACATTGCGGTTTTCATTTATATCATTTCCCCAAAGGGGTTGATAAAGAAATTGTATTCGATTTAGAGAAAGCTAATAACCACGTTAAGAATTGGAACATTCATCAGGATGGTGTACGCGCTATATCAGGTTATCAGAATACAGGACAAACTATTTATTTCTATGCCACATTCAACCAGGATATTAGCGATATTAACCAACTATCGAATGGAAATGATACTATTTCTATAGTTCATATTAACTCAGATGACCCCGATCAAACCGTGGAGATGAGAATCGGGCTGTCATTTGTAAGTACTGAAAACGCAAAAGAAAACCTTCAACGGGAAGTCAGTGGCAGAAGTTTCGAGAACATTGAAAGAAAGGCATCTCAAACATGGGAAAAATTATTAGAGCATATTCAGGTTAGCGGTGGTACTTTAAAAGAAAGGAAGCTGTTTTATACTTCGTTATATCGTGCTTTCTTGTGGCCTGAGTTACGTAGTGATGCCAACGGCGAGTATCGTGATGTGAAAGGCAACGTGATAAGATCAGTTAATTTTAATTATTATACCCTTCCGTCATTATGGGATACTTACCGTAATAAGCTAATACTGATGCAGATGTTAGAGCCGGAGGTTACAAGAGATGTGATCAAATCATTAATTGACAGGGGTGAAAAGACGGGCTTCATTCCTACCTTCTTCTTTGGGGACCCTGCATGTGTGTTCATAGAAGGAGCTTATCTGAGAGGCTTGCGCGGATTTAATGTGAAGGAAGCTTATAGGTTGATGATAAATAATGCTACCCTTGCAGGAGGCACCAGGCCCTATATTGAAGAGTATATGAAAAAAGGATATGTTTCGACACCTGAAGTAGAGCATCCGCGTGTGGAAACCAAGGCAAAGGCGGGAGTGGCGTCCACATTAGAATACGCTTATGCTGATTATGCCATAGCCAGGCTGGCTAAAGCATTGGGAGATGGATACGGATTTAAAAGATTCATGAAGCGATCAGAGAACTATAAAAATGTATTTGATCCCACTACCGGATTTATGAGAGGACGCCTGGCCAATGGGAAATGGGTAACCCCTTTTAATCCTCAACAACCCTATTATGAATATATGTACCGGGAAGCCAATGCCTGGCAGTCCACGTTTTATGTCCCACAGGACGTGCAAGGGTTGATTGATCTGTTCGGTTCCAAAAAACGCTTTGAGGCGAAGCTGGATTCACTGTTTTCTCTTCACTGGGATCCCGGATATATTGCACGAAACATTTCCTGCTTTGTTGGCCAATATTGCCAGGGTAACCAGCCGGATCATAACTTTCCTTTCTTATATTATTTCGTGGGAGAACAGCAGAAAACTCAGAAGATACTAAATTGCATTATGACAAACTTATACGGTATTGGAAAACAGGGATTGGCGCTTCCGGGGATGGATGATGCCGGAGAAATGTCATCCTGGTATGTTTTCAATGCGATGGGCTTTTATCCGTTTTCACCGGCAGACACTTATTATCTGGTAACCGTGCCTGTATTTGACAAGGTAAAATTGAAGCTAAAAGGGCATCCTTCGTTTGTTATAAAAAGACAAGGCGGCGGCACTAAAATTGAAGGGATCACTCTTAACGGTGAGAAATTGAAGAGTTTAAGGATTTATCACCGGCAGATTGAGCGCGGCGGTCTTTTGAGGATAGAGGCATATTCATTTTGAGATTTCTAACCACTTATTCAAGTGATCACCCTCATGAACATATTGTTTGTCCTTACGGGTATAGAGGAAAGTGTTTGTCATGATCTGTTAAATGATATAGACTATGGAAATGTAAACCATTAGATTTACCATGAGTTTAATTGGTGGCAATTATTACTTTTACCTCATGAAACTAAAAACCTACCTTGCTGCATCTCTGCTATTATTATCTGTCCAAAGCTTTGCACAAAAAGAGGCTCCAAAAAGCAAAAATCTGGTTCTCATTCTTATTGACGGCTATCGCTGGCAGGAATTATTTCATGGGGCCGAGTATGATCTGCTGACGGATCCAAAATACAATTCGATGGATTCCCTGCAACGAATGAAAGATTTCTGGTCGGATAATATCAATGAACGCAGGGAAAAGCTGATGCCATTCACCTGGAATTATATTACTACGCACGGTCAGATTTATGGAGACCGCGATTCAGGGAATAAGGTGAATGTAAAAAATCCCTATTGGATCTCTTATCCGGGCAGGGCGGAAGTGTTGAGCGGTTTTGTGGATTTGAAAATTAACTCGAATGATTATGGTATTAATACGAATCCGAATGTGCTGGGATTTCTGAACCATCAAAATGGATTTAAAGGAAAGGTAGCGACCTTTGCTTGCTGGGATGCGACCGGAAGATGTCTGGACAAACCGAATAGTGCTATACTCATTAATGTACCATGGAAAGAAAAGAAAGGGGGACGTCTGACCTGGGAGGATATTAAAGGAGATCATTTGACGAATGAAGAAATATTGGCCAATGAAATTCAGCATTATGCACCTAAGATTTTCGGTGATGATGAACGGCCGGACTTTGCTGTATATGCCTTAGCTAAATCATACATCCGGGCAACACATCCGAAAGTTGTTTATATTGATTTCGGTGATACAGATGAATATGCTCATGAAGGAAAATATGACCATTATCTGTTAGATGCGCATAACCTGGATGCGATGATTGAGAAGCTGTGGAAAATGATGCAGAAAGATCCTTTTTACAAAAACAATACTGTGTTTTTTATTGTCCCGGATCATGGAAGAGGCATTGGCGACGAATGGACCAGTCATGGATCTTCTATTCCTCACTCTGATGAAACCTGGTTTATGGTTTGGGGTCCTGGTATAAGACCTTTAGGCGTTGTCAACACACCGGAACAAATTTACCAGGAACAGTATGCCAAAACTATCGCTCAAATTTTAGGATATCACTATCATTTGAAAGATCGTACCATTGGAAAATCAATCACAAGTGTCGTTAACTGAAGATGGATGACGGAAAAGTAAAGTTTGTTATTAAGCTAAAAGCTTAGTGTTAGGAGAGAAGTTCCGCTATACCGGTATGGGGAAAGTGGTATTCAATTTCCGCAATCGCTTTGTACCCCGGTTCTGCTAATCTTTTTTGGTCTTATCCGTATTCCTGATTTCTTTTACCGCGGCCTGGCTGGCAGAAGAAGACTGGCTGTTCCACATAGGCTGTAAACTGCCGCTGTCATTAGCAGGGATCGAGTCCGATTGGTTAACCTGTCCTAAAGTGGCTGACTTGCCCCAGGTAGTATCTAACTTTTCTTTACATCCTGTGCCAAAAAGTAATACGAAGCATAATACAGCTAAAGCAGAGGCGCTGAACTTTAAGTATTTCATTGATGAGCCGTGTTTAATGATAAGCATTGAAATAATCCCACAAAAATATAAGAAAATTCAAACTTTAGCAAACAGACTATTACAAAATTCAGCCGTTAACATTATTTTTTAATTTGAAGCTGGATTTCTCTTCCTTTTCCCAATGACTCAGCCATTTCGGATCATTCTCATCTGTTTGCGGATGATGGGGG
Organism: Chitinophagaceae bacterium; assembly: GCA_004322015.1. GTDB lineage: Bacteria > Bacteroidota > Bacteroidia > Chitinophagales > Chitinophagaceae > FW021-bin31. The sequence goes on along the minus strand of SCQT01000097.1, from coordinate 4,701 downwards.
CTGTAAAGCATGGTCTCTGCCCTCTTTACTAATTGTCCATCCTTCACGAAACCCGGACCGCGTTCTTTCAGATAATCCACCAAATAGTTTCTCCACCGGTTCATCTCCTCTTGATGGTTTTTGTCGTTCGCCAGGTCCTTGTTTTCGTGAGGATCTTTTTCCAGGTCGAAGAACTGTTCCTGTCCGGTGTGGAAATGCCAGATGTATTTTCTTTTGCCATCTGTAACTGCTGACCAGTAATTATTTTCAAAATAGCAAGTGGAATGTTCCATACCTATATAATTTCGCCATCCCGGACTATTGCCGTTAATCAATTCCAATACATTCTTCCCGTCTATATCCTGCGGAATCTTTTGTCCTGAGATGCCCAGAAAGGTGGGAAGTATATCTTGCAGTCCGGTCACCTGATCTATTTTACTACCTCTTTCAATTCCTGCCGGATAATTTTCGGGCCACTTCATGATAAAAGGAATATGGGCAGAACCCTGATAGGGAAAGGTTTTCCGCCAATGATAATGATCCCCTAATTCATCCCCGTGATCAGCAAGAAAGACAATAAATGAATGATCGTACATGTCCCGTGCTTTCAGGGCAGCTATTATTTTCCCTACCTGGTCATCTATAAATGAAATATTGGCATAATAATATTTCCTGGCTTTCAGCGCCACCTCCTCCCCGAAATCACCGAAAGCCGCATCAGGTGGACCGGTGGTGGGGATGGGTTTATTTACATCCGGATAATTATAAATTTTCCCTTCCCAATCACCGGTAGCAGGTGCGGGTATTTCCACCCCATCATATCTGTCCACATATTCTTGCGGAGGATCATAAGGGCTGTGCGGACGTTCAAACGAGATTTTTAAGAATAAGGGAGCGTCCACCTGATAAATATTCAGAAATTCAACGGCGGAGCTGCCTATCCAGTGCGTAGGATGCAGGTGGGTATCTAAAGCAAAAGCTTTAGCGAAGCGGCTGTTCCAGTCAATGCCTGTTTTATCCGGGTCTTCATCGGGCGCCACCCGTTTAAACCAGTCGCGGTAATCGCTGATATAACCATCCTGTTCAATCCTGCCGCTTTCATCCACTAAGGTGCCATTGAAACCGTGAAGCACCTTTTGCGGAAACCAGTGATTTTTCCCCACACAATACGCATAATACCCCCCCTCCTGCAGCATACGGGGCAGCTCATATTTATATTCTCTCGCCACTCTTCCGTAGCCTAGCATACCATTATGCCACGGTTCCATGCCGGTGAGCAGGCAGCTTCTTGCCGGTGTACAACTGGGTGCAGGGCTGTAAGTTTGGCTAAAAAGCACGCCTTCTTGTGCTAAGGCATCTATATTCGGCGATTTTACCGCGGCATTGCCTGCACAGCCTAAAGCATCCGCACGGTGCTGGTCTGTCATGATGAAAATAATATGCGGTTGTTGATGATTTTTAGCCGGCGGTAGTTTTTCAACCGATTGGGATGTTCCCAAATGGTCTTTTGCATAAGACATCAATGGAAACATCAACTGCGAGCCGATGGCCAGGCCACCCAATTGTTTTAGCGCCTGCTTGCGGGAAATATTTTTCCTGGACATGATGAAGTAAGATAAAATGCGAAACGAATATAAGGAAATTTAAATTTCAATTAAAACCTGATTAAAAGAAATTTTTATTTTTATCGCGAAGAATAAGTAAAGAACGCATAAATAAAATTTGAACTGCCACTTCTGACGAGAATAATCTTTTTTATCTTACTTGTTTCATGACAGATCTTTTGAAACGGATTTTACCGGATCATGCCCTTCCCGAATGAAATTAATTCCTTTTGCCTCCGGCCCTGCGAGAATGGCGATGGCCGCAAAGATCAACACAGCCGCAGCCAGTATCTCCATCGAGGCAGCATAGCTGAGATGTTGGGCCAACAGTGCCTCCACATAGGCAATAAAGGATGCCGCCACCACTCCCAACTGATAGGCAAAACCGGGAAAGAATCCTCTCAAAGGTCCCGGAGACAATTCATTAATATGGGCAGGTATAATTCCCCATGCGCCCTGCACCATAAACTGCATACCAAAAGCTCCCGATGCGATCACAGCCATGCCACCGGTGTGCAACCATAAAGGTATTAAAGCAATTCCGAGGATAACGGCAGTGGCTATCATTCGTTTTCTTCCCCACCTGTCGGATAAACTGCCAAAAACCAAACCACCTGCAATCGCACCGACCATGGAGATCATGGTAATGAGGGCCGTTTCATGTGGACCATAATGCAACTGTTTTTGCAGGAAAGTAGGGTAGAGGTCCTGGGTGCCGTGAGAGATCAGGTTCATGGCGGACATCAGGATAACCAGGTACAAAAACAACTTCCAGTGTTTTAGGGAAAGATGAAAATATTCTCTCCAGTCAGATGTTTTGTGGCTTTTCCAGGATGCTGTTTCTTTCACTTTAGAGCGGATAAATAAAGTCAGCAGAGCCGGTAACCCTCCGATGAAAAACATCATCCGCCATCCAAAATGAGGATAAATGAAATAATAAGCTGCACCGGCTAACAGAAACCCTACCGCATATCCTTCCTGCAAAAGGCCTGACAGAAGACCGCGCCTTTTCGCCGGCACAGATTCCATCACCAGCGAAGCGCCAACACCCCATTCTCCGCCCATGCCAATGCCATAAAGCAAACGAAGGGTCATAAAAACTAAATAATTGGGAGCGAAACCTGAAAGCACTTCAATAATAGAATAAAAAATAATGTTGATCATCATCGGACGCCTCCTGCCGTAACGATCTGCCATCAGTCCGAAGATGAAAGCGCCGACCGGTCGCATAGCCAGTGTCGCAGTGAGTGTGAGTGCAATATCAGGCAAAGACTTATGAAAGTCCTTCGCCACATCTACCATAATAAAGGTGAGGATGAAAAAATCAAAGGCATCTAACGTCCATCCCAGGAAACCTGCAAGCACCGCATTATTATTAGTGCGGGCAGACGGGTGATTTTTATTTTTCAACATCATCAGCGTATCATTTAAAGACAAATCATTTTTTTCTTTATAAATCTCTTATGCGTTAAATCTTGTACTTCAGTTTCCGGTATTTTCTTTTGCCCAATCCTGCAGCGCATTAATAGTTGTATATAGCACACCTGCACTGCCCCTGAAAAGCTCCGATCCGGCAGGCTTCCCTTCGCGGGTGTACCATTCATAAAAGCCATCATGGGCAATAACCCTGTTTATCATCGGTTGTATTTCATTAAAGGCATCCTGCACAAAACCATATTTCACTAAAGCCGTGATCATTCTCGCTCCAAACCATGTCCAGTCACCGCCATTCTGATAGCCGTAAGGATACATGCCTTTATTTTTGAAAAAGCCTTCCGGATAAGGCGGATAAACAGTCAGCCCAATGGATTGTGCACCCGATGCCTTTACATCAGCCAACATTTGACGGTTCACTTCCTGTATTTGTTTTTTATCTAATAGACCTGCTTCTATGGCTACGGCTGTCCCTCCATGATAATTAATTTTATTTTCATCGAAAGCTTGCCTGCCGCCAGGCATGGCCGCAGGGAATGGCGAGCCATGCAAATAAATATGAGGAATAAATTTCTGATGCTTCTTATCCCACAAATATTTCATGATATTCTTCTTAATATTCTTCCTTACCTCCAACCAATGATGAGCAGGAGGAAATAAATCAATATAATCATTCAGGGCTATCACCAGCATGGAGTTATCGTAAATATCAATAGCCAGATGGCTGAGGCTGTCCATGCGCACGCCCCAGGGAGTTTCGGGTTGCACATCACCCCAATCCACTGTGGTAGCGCCGTAGATCAATCCGTATTCAGGCGAGAATCTTTTGGTCATTAAAAATTGCAGGGCATCTGACATCCGTTCCTGCACCGATTTCGCGTCAATAATTTCATGCAAAAAATCCGTGTCTCCTGTTACTTGGACATATTTATACACTGCCTGAATGAGAGACGTTTCCTGATCCGTTTCCACCGTGTTTTTATGTCCGGCGAATTGAGGTGCATTTTTACTATAAATGTAGTCGTATCCGGCATCGGCTTTACTTTTTGGAATATAGCCATCCACGATATTACCGTCGGCACCCTGCATCTGAAAGAATACCCGCAGCCGCTTTTTCACCGAATCGGCAGGCATCACTTTACAGGAAAGCGTTATGAAAGTATTAAAATCCCGTATCCATACTTCTCCATAACTGCTGCCCGCGTTAAAGCCTGTTTTTAATAAATCTTCCGCCATCGTTTTAACGCGGTTTAAAGAAGTGTCCGACAGGATTTCCTGAGCCAACGGGCGCGAGGATTGGGCGCTCAGCTTTAAGCATATTGTTATATTCATAGCCAGCAAGGCTATCATCCTAACTGGGATTTTTTTCATTAGTACCTGAATTATTTGGTAAACATAATACTTTGTGTTTAAATAAGATCATACAGATATTACCAGCGGGAACGCCTTGGCCGCATTTCCGCTTTTGTTGGCGTCCCCGCCAACAAACTGCATTACTTTGTAACGATAATTTTTGTTTTTCCCGATCTCAATCCGTTCCCTGTGGCTTTTACTTCGATAATACCGGGCTTACTAGTTGATTGTAAAACCAATAATGCCTTTCCCATAAAAGCTTTTCGCCATAACACTTTGTTAGCGCTCGTATCTAAAATATCTCCGTTCTCTACTCCTAACAATTTATAGG
>SCQT01000096.1 GCA_004322015.1 Chitinophagaceae bacterium | reverse complement strand
TTTATTTTCGACGACCCACGCCGAAAATATATAAATAAACGGATAATGCGTGATGTAAAGCGGGTATGAAATATCACCTAAAAATATGCAAAGCTTTGTGGTAAATAAACCCCTGATTTCTCCAATCGCGCCTAAATATACGATTACGGGGAAGATCAGAATAATAACTAATGATTCGTACAGGCCGTTCTCCCAAAGGTTTTTATATCCGCCGATCCGCGGAAAGCTTAAAGCAATAACCAGTAAGAGGCTGCACAAAAAAAAAGTTTTGATTTTCTTTCCTTCTATGACTTTGACCGCCCTGCGAAGCAACATACCAACCATATAAGGGAAAAGCAATCTTGTAAATCCTATTTTTAACTGATCTGACGTCAGCGACCACCCGCCGATAATATCGCCGTTGGGGCTTGTGACGGCTAAATGGATTAAAGCGACAGCAGCCGCCAGGACAAAGAATGACAGAACCAGTTTAGACATTCTTCTAAGCACCAGTGCATGGATAATATTGGCAATATATTCAAAGAACAACGACCAGCCCGGACCATTCAGCGGGTAAGTTTCACTCCAGCCTCTTATATCCATAGCGGGCGGGACAGGAATCATCGTATATCCGATCAATAAGATCAAAAGTACGAGCCAGGCAGGAGTCGTGGCAATTTTTGGAAAAAGGGAAGACTCGCCGAAATAAAAACAGATGGCCCCGACGGTCATCCCTAAAATAATCATAGGGTGCAATCTTATCAATCTTCTTTTGAAGAAATCTTTTACAGTCATCCTGTCCCACCGGTCGTCGTAAGCGTGGGCCATGACATAACCCGAAAGCATAAAGAAAAAATCAACAGCCAGGTAACCGTGATTAATCAACTGCTGTACATGGTCTCCGTTGGAATAAACTTCCAAAACATGAAATGAAACTACCACGATGGCAGCGACTCCGCGCAGTGCATCAAGAATTAGAAAATGTCACCCGGATCCTTTTTCAACTCCGTCATTTTCAGAAATTAATAGCTGGTTGTTGGCTCGAAAAATTACGATGGCAGTATATTAGTATACAGTTACGCCGATACAGGAGCTGATTGTTGTTTCATTGTGGAGATACATATTTTGTTAATCATTATTAACGCCAATCCCAACTGTTGGTGATTAAAGTTTTGCTGCCGTTTGATCTTTGGCGCGCCACGCTTTTACAAATACTTTTGTGATGTGCCGGCCTTGGTTTAGAAAATCTTCAAAACGTCTGTTTGTCGTGTTTCACCCAGACTAAATCATCTGTTTTATAACCAACGCTTTGCGCTAATTCAAGATATTTCTGTTTTATATGGGCGGGTATGGTAGTTTCTCTTGACAGTATCCATAAATACTTTAAGCTCTTACCGGCTATTAAAGCATACTTATATTCCGGGTCTATGGCGATTACGTTGTATCCTGAATAAAACGGACCAAAAAATGACACTTTTAGCATCGCGATATTTTCCTCTTTTACAAATTTAGCCTTCCCTGTGGCAGTTTGCCACTTTTGGGTTTTTATGTTATAACCTTTGTTAAAAACCTTGATGGTACCATTTGGATTAACCGAGTATTCTGCAGTAGTGTTGTTCAGGTCCCTTTCGAATTTGAAATCCAGTCTCGCAATTTCAAACCATTTTCCAAGATATTTATTTTTGTCAAATTGATGAACTGCTGTGATTCCTTTGGGTATTGTTGAGCAGGAGAATAGCATAGATGAGATAATTATTAAAACTGTGTTTAGAATAGTTGAGCTCAGGTGATGTGTAATTGGCCTGCACATAACGGTTACGTATTTGGGATAGTGAGTATTTGAAAAACATAAGGCCGACATTTGCACAAATACCCGATAAAATTACAAATGTGGAGTTTACAACTGTCTCCTACACTGTTGCCAATACGATGTTGAACTAAACCTTTGATAGCTTCAGGTGATTGTCCATACCACTTACCAAAGATAACTAAAATATCTTTCTTAAAGGTTCACAAAAAACTTTTAAGATATGACATTCAGGAAAGAGAGCTATTACACGGTAGTAGCCAAAGCAAAAGACATGGTACCGGTATTTAGGGAAGCTTTTTCCCTGTCTGAGGAACGACTGGTATCAGACAGATGAGGTAAAAGCCTGATTACAGACTATGGACGTAATATGCAATGTAGTGTGATGTGGCATTTTTGTTTTGTTGAATCAATTCCATGGAATAAGAAACTCCCATAATGACGCAATGCAAAAGAGAGGCACGATGAGGACATAAATCCGAGCAGTATCCCGTAATGCCTCGAGAGGATATCCAAGCCAGTGTTTCTGACCTTGATATTCAGGATATTTTTTAAAATAGCTCATGCCGAGTTTTACTCCAATACCGCCGGCTAACGTGTAGGGTATCAATTGAAGAATAAGGGTGATGATGAAGTATAAGGCTTGCTTCCTGTCAGCAAATCGGCTCTTGTGTTGGCGATTGACCGAAACAATGCCACCTACCCAGCCCCTGTAGGCAGCAAAGCCGTATGGTGAAATAACAGTCAGGCCCGTAACTGTCTGGGGAACTGTGCCAATAATCAGGTTCCGCCCGAAATCAAACAATGCTGCCTTTACGGACTTGCCCTCCTTATAAGCAATCGCGGCCGGGTCATTGCTCTGAGCTTTTTGGACAAGTTTGTCCCGATAGTCCAATGCAAACTTGTTGCCCTGATGAACCATTAGGGCACCGGTAAGAACAGACAAAATGTATAAGATTGCAACTCCAATGATTTGAAATCTCGCCCGGTAAACAGCACGGCGAATTGTGCTCAAAAAAGAAATTCTTATTTGCTCCGGTTTACTCATCATCTAAGGTTTACAACCGTCGGGCAACAATGCCGCACAACGTCTGACCAGCTTGGCGATGTGGCGGATTTTTACCACTAATCTTCCGAGCGGATACAGAATGTAAGTTCAATACAAAACTTTCAGATGGAGACGTTACTGCCATTTTGCCAAACTGGCCGTTATCGGTTCGGGCTTCTTTTGTTTAAGTGATTTTCAAATTCCGATGGTTTTAGGATTTGAGCTGTTTTGAACGGGTTATGTTCTAATAAGTCCCTGTCGCCTGTTACTAAATAGTCCGCTTTGCTATATTCAATTAAATCTAAAATATGTTCCTTAAGTCGCAGTAATTTTTTACCAATTAAGAAACTAATCCAAACATTGGTATCAAAAATGACCCTGATGTTTTTGTTTGCCATACAACTCTTGTCTTACGGATTCTACCTCTTCAGTTATTGTATTTTCGTCAAGGTCATCCGTTTTAAATTCGTTAAGTAATCTTGATAGCCTGCTGTCAATAGCTTCCATTTTGAGTTCCTTGCTGAGTCGTAACTTTTCCCTTTTCGATAGTTGTCGCACTACTGAAAGAACTTGTTCAAATGTCAAATCTATTTGTAATGCCGTTTTCATTTCTAGTTCCTTTTACTTTTTCCAAATTTACGAAATTTCTTTTGAAACCTCAACATCCCGATCACTTTACTCTTACCGAACTCCTGAATCCAGGAATCATTTATTGAAACTGCTATGCAACTTTGACATTTAATGATTTGATTGATTTCAGTAATGAACCTTTAATAGATATTTCTTCCTCAATATCAAAATCGTCTTGTAAGCCTAACCAAAATTTAGCTGAATTCCCAAAATATTTACTTAGTCTTAAAGCTGTGTCAGCAGTAATTCTGCGATTCCCTTTGAGAATTTCAGAAACACGTGTTTGTGGTATTTCAATATCCTTTGCAAGTTTATAGGCAGTAATATTGAAAGGGATTAAAAATTCTTCTGAGAGAATTTCACCGGGATGAATATTTTTTAACTTTGCCATTTTAACGTTTTAATGATAATCAATTATTTCAACTTCAAATGCATTTCCGGCGTTCCATTTAAAAATAATCCGCCATTGATCATTTATGCGAATGCTATAAAATTCTTTAAGTTTCCCGGACAACTTTTCTAATCTATTCGCCGGAGGAATTCTTAAGTCAGCGATGTCAACAGAGTTATTAATCATTCTCAATTTTCTTCTTCCTATATTTTGAATCTCAATCGGAAGTTTCCTGGCTCGTTTGCCGCTCCATACTTGCTCTGTTCCTGAACTGCCAAACGATATGATCATACTCCTGTCTTAGATTACTAACGTCAAAGGTAAGTATTTTGACTGAGACTGACAAATTTTTTGATGCAAGGATTGTAGTTAATGTCTGATGTGTCGTTTGTGAAGGGTCTACTGAACTTGCAGGCAACGGTTCGGGGCTTTGCGTTCGGGCGGGATTTTTACCACTACCGTTGATACGAAGCCGAAAGTTCAAATATACGAAAAGGCGTCAAACGAAGCACGAAACCCCGCCTGACGCAAAGCCCTTGTGTGCTGTTTTTTAAGGATACATTATAGAATCCGGAAGATGTTGACCCACCATTCCGTTTTACGCTGACCCACCGTTCCGGGATGTTGACCCACCCCCCTTTAGGAATAAAGGAGGAAGAAAAGATGAGGCGAATTTTTGAATTTTTCATCTGATGGACTAAATTTTTCATCTGTGTTTAGTACTGACATTCCGGCATGTTG
>SCQT01000095.1 GCA_004322015.1 Chitinophagaceae bacterium | reverse complement strand
CCGGGACTTTCTTTTGAAAATGATGGAAGGAACGACCACCGGGGCTAATAAAATTAAAGGGCTTTTGCCATCCGGAACACTTGTCGCCCACAAATCAGGCTTATCCGACAGGAATAAAAAAGGAATTCGCGCTGCAGATAATGATGCCGGCATTGTCACACTCCCCGATGGTACGCATTTCGCCATTACTATTTTTGTTGCTCAATCATCTGAAAATGATGAAACGAACGCAAGGATCACTGCTGAAATTTCTAAAGCAGCTTGGGATCACTTCAATGCAAGACGCTAAGCGTTTTTTCCCATCACAATCCTCTCAATCCTCTTATCCGGCACAATCCACATCGCTGCTACGATCGCATAAAATATGATCCCCAACCAGGAAAGGACGAAGCATAATAAAATACCGATCACATATAATAATGCCGAAACCTTTCCTTTGGTATCTTTTCCATAAGCACGGGCAAGCGCAGAGTCTTTCCCATATTCCGCCATCATGATATGAGAAAGCACATACCAGGCGATGGCATTCATGAGTGCGACAAAGCCATATAGCACCGAAGGCCAGGTTCCGAAATGATTTTCTCCCATCCATCCAGTGACAAAAGGGAACAAAGAAAGCCAGAACAGAAGAAACAAATTTGCCCACATGATCTTACCGTTTACCTTTTCCACCAATTGAAACAAATGATGGTGATTGGTCCAATAAATTCCTACATAAACAAAGCTGAGGACATAACAAATAAAAACAGGCAAGACTTCCTGTAAATCTTTCAGTTGTTCACCATGCGGTATTTTCATTTCCAATACCATGATAGTGATGATCACGGCAAAAACGCCATCGCTGAAAGCTTCGAGACGGGATTTGCTCATAAAATGGAACTGTGGATTTTACTGGTTTATGTTTGTTTTCGTATTCCGGATTTCTGAATCACGAATCAATGTCGTTTATTTAACCCCATTAGCTATAGCGCTGCTACCTTTCACTCCGTTCAAAAAATCCAGGATTCCTGCTTTAATGGCTCCGGCTATTTTTTCCTGGAACGCCGGGTCCAATGCCTTCATTTCATCTCCTGGGTTGCTGATAAAAAGCGTCTCAACTAAAGCATTAGGATATTCTGTCGGACCGTTCAGCGAAAAATTAAATCTTCCCACATTGCCGTATTCATCCAATCCCAATGCCAGCATGCGTTTTAATATAGCGACACTCAGGGGCCGGAATCCTATATACCGGTAATAGGTGCTTGTACCGCTGACATGAATGGGATCATCGGAAGAATTCAAATGGATGCTCACTAATAAATCAGGATCCGCTTCGCGCAGGAACAGGGTCCTCTGTATCATATCCAGGCTTTCATCAGTGGTGCGCGTCATCACCACGGTAGCTCCGGCCCGTTTCAGCAATTTTTGTAATTTATCCGCGATCTGTAATGTAAGTTTTTTTTCATACACCCCGGTGGGACCTTGCGCTCCAAGGTTTGTGCCCCCATGACCCGGATCAATAGCAATCGTCAGGTGAGAAAGAGACAGGTTTTTAGGTTGCCTTTTTATTCTCACCGTTAGCCCGTTCCCGTTATAATAAACCAGATAACCCCATATCTGAGGATGCTTTAATTCGATGGTCACCCGCAAAACATCATCTGAAATTTGCCTGTACCAGACATTTTTTACTTCTTTTGCGCTTTTCAGTTGCGTGATCCAATTGGTATTGGACGTAGCTCCATAAATATTCAACACAATCCTTGAGGGATTAATTTCCTGCAAGGTCGTATAGGGCAGCTTTTCATTTAATCCGATAGAAACATAATCATATTGATCATCACCCCACACTTTCCATGATCCGCTGAGTGATTTCGGAATAAATGCG
>SCQT01000094.1 GCA_004322015.1 Chitinophagaceae bacterium | reverse complement strand
ATCTCCGTTTTCAAACTTTGTATCTATGGCCAACACCACGCATTGCGAACCGAATTCTTTAGAAAGATTATTTAATAATTCAGGATTTCTAAATGCAGAAGTATTTACGGAAATTTTATCCGCGCCCGAATTTAATAAGACCGACACATCTTCAACCGAACTAATGCCACCGCCTACAGTGAACGGGATATTCACATGATGAGCAATTCGCAAAACCAATTCCGATAATGTTTTTCGTTTTTCGTTTGTCGCGGTAATATCTAAGAACACCAACTCATCAGCGCCCTCTTGTGCATAAAAAGCGCCTAATTCCACCGGATCACCTGCATCACGGATATTCACAAAATTAATTCCCTTGACGGTGCGGCCGTCTTTGATATCAAGGCAGGGGATGATACGTTTGGTAAGCATCTAATATCTTAGTTTAATGTTTAAAATTTAAGGTCTAAAGTTCAAGGTTGCAGTTCATTATATTATTTATTTTCTGTTTTTAAATTTTGATCCCGGATATCGGAAGTGTTAAGATAAGAAATAAAGTTAGAGATTTTTGAAGCTATTTCACTGGTTAGTTTATATAATTCATCAAACTTTTCTTTATTAATATAATTCTGGTCAAAAGCGCTGTATAACTGAGAGCGGACTTCACCTGTTGAACCTTTTGCTATGCTGAAGTACTGAATAAACTCAGCTTTACCATTCCTCTCGAATCCTTCAGCAATATTATCCATCGCAGAGCCCGAAGATGCTCTGATTTGACCTTTAAATCTGCAAATCCTTAATCTTTATTTTCCCCTCATAAATCGCTTTCCCCACAATAACTCCCTTACAACCTATTTCTTTTAATTGAACCAAATCATTCAACGAGCTTACGCCTCCGCTGGCAATAAAATACAGATCAGGGAATTTTTCAATAATCTTTTTATAGAGACCAAGAGAAGGTCCTTGCAATAATCCGTCTTTTGACACATCGGTACAGAATGCCTGCTTCAATCCCTGATTTATATTTTCCTGTAAAAAATCAAAAATATCTGTTTCAGTTTGTTCTGTCCAGCCATGAATCACCATCTTTTCATCTTTCACATCGGCGCCTAATAAGATCTTTTCTCCTCCATACTTTTGCAACCACTGATAAAATAATTCCGCCTGTTTGATGGCAATGCTTCCGATGGTAGCTATCACAGCACCTGAATCAAAAATAATTTCAATATCTTTTTCCGTTTTTATCCCCCCTCCGAAATCAATGGCTAAGGTGGTTTTTGCGGCAATATTTTCCAGCACTTTCCAATTAATAATTCTTCCGGCCCTGGCTCCGTCGAGATCCACCAAATGCAAGCGAATAATTCCACTGGCTTCAAATTGTTTGGCAACTTCCAATGGATTTTCGTTATACACCTTCTTCTGCATGTAATCGCCCTGGGTGAGGCGCACACATTTTCCTTCAATAATATCTATCGCTGGAATGATAGTCAAAAGATAAAAATTTAAAGCTGAATAAAATTTTTAATGATGCTTTCTCCGGCCGTGGCAGACTTTTCAGGGTGAAACTGTACAGCATAAAAATTATCTTTATGAATGGCGGCACTGTATGATAGTCCATAGTCTGCAATAGCAATGGCTGCATCGCTTTTCTCTACATAATAACTATGTACAAAATAGACATAAGTATGTTCCTCTACATTATTAAATAAAGGCGATTTTAAATCGTAGATATCGTTCCATCCGATCTGAGGAATTTTAAGGCCCAGCCCCCCTGCATCCCCCCTCAGGGGGGACCGAGGGGAGCTAAATTTCTTTACCTGCAGATCAAATATCCCTAAACATGCTGCATCGTTCTCTTCCGAATGTTTACACAATAATTGCATTCCGAGGCATATACCTAATACAGGCTGATTGAGATCACGGATCACTTTATCCAATTGATGCGCACGAAGGTAATTCATGGCTGTGGACGCTTCGCCCACACCCGGGAAGATCACTTTATCCGCCTGCTGAATTTCTTCGATATTATCCGTTACCGTAGCTTCTATTCCAATGCGTTCCAACGAATATAGCACTGAACGGATATTTCCCGCATTATATTTAATGATCACTATATTCATCTTGCTTTAATTCCCTTTATAAATGAATTAATATGCTCTTCCACATTATTCCCCGTCTGCAATGCCTTAATAAAGGCAGTACCTATCACCGCCCCATTGGTATATTGACAGGCCGTATCAAACGTATTTTTATCTTTTATTCCAAAGCCAACCAACACAGGGTTTTTCAAATCCATTTGTCGTAATTTTTGAAAATATCCTTCTTGTTTATTCATGTCCTTCTCCTTGCCGGTGGTGGAAGAAGAAGATACCGCATAAATAAATCCCCCGCTTAAAGAATCAATTTTTCGCAGCCGTTCATTACTTGTCTCGGGAGTTACCAGAAAGATACAATAAATATCCTGCGACTCGAACAGAGTCCGATAATTTTTTTCATATTCATCCACCGGTAAATCGGGGAGGATAACTCCATCAATACCGGTATCTTTACAAGATCGTAAAAAACTTTCTATCCCGAATTGCATCACCGGATTAAGAGAACCCATTAAGATAACCGGCATATTGATTTTGTCCCGGAAGCCCCTTAGCTGTGCAAATAACAACTTCAGGGACATCCCGTTATGCAGAGCCCGCATATTAGCTTCCTGAATCACAGGACCATCCGCTAAAGAATCTGAAAACGGGATACCAATTTCCACCATATCAGTATCTGCGTGCTGCAAGCTTTCTAAAATCCTGATGGTATCGTTCAACTCAGGAAATCCGGCAGTAAAATAAATACTCAGTATGCGCTGTTCTTTATCCTGAAAAAGTTTTTCAATTCTGTTCATGATTTAATTCTCTAACTTTTTAATATACGTGTCCATATCTTTATCACCTCTGCCGCTCAAACAGACTACAATCACCTCATCAGGCTTAAAGGCGATATCTTTTAACTTTGCCAAAGCATGGGCAGATTCCAGTGCGGGAATAATCCCTTCCAACCTTGTTAATTCCAGCGCAGCCTGCAAGGCCTCATTATCCGTAGCGTTCAGATAGGTTGCTCTTCCCGTTTTGAAAAGATGAGCGTGTAAGGGTCCTACTCCAGGATAATCCAGTCCGGCGGAAATAGAATGGGCTTCTTCGATTTGCCCGTCTTCCGTTTGCATCAGCATAGTTCTGCTGCCGTGAATAATACCTGGTTTGCCCACCGCAGTTGTTGCAGCGGTATGTCCGGATGCCACCCCATCGCCTGCCGCTTCAACACCTATTAACTTCACTTTATCATCATTCAGAAAATGGTAAAAAGAACCGGCGGCATTACTACCCCCCCCCACACAGGCAATCATATAATCCGGTAATTCATTTCCCGTCTTTTCCTGCAACTGTTTCCTGATCTCCTCACTGATGACCGATTGAAAGCGTGCCACCATATCCGGATAAGGATGGGGGCCAACGACAGAACCAATGATATAATGTGTATCCTTAGGGTTGTTGATCCAGTCGCGAATAGCTTCATTGGTAGCATCTTTCAAAGTTTTACTACCGCTTGTTGCAGCGCGTACCTCCGCTCCCAGCATACGCATACGCGCCACATTGGGCGCCTGACGCTGCATATCCACTTCACCCATATACACCACGCAGGGCAAATCCATCAATGCGCAAACGGTGGCAGTGGCTACTCCGTGCTGGCCGGCGCCTGTCTCGGCAATGATGCGCGTTTTGCCTAACCGCTTTGCCAATAGAATCTGTCCAATCGTATTATTGATTTTATGGGCACCGGTATGATTCAGGTCTTCCCGTTTCAGATAAATATTTGTTTTATATTTTTCCGAAAGCCGTTTTGCCAGATAAAGAGGCGATGGCCTTCCCACATAATCCCTCAACAGTTCCCGGAATTCTTTTTGAAAAGCCTCTTCCTGAATAATACCTAAATATTTTTCAGCTAGTTCTTCCACATTCGGATATAGCATTTCAGGTATAAAAGCACCGCCAAATTCGCCGTAATAGCCCAGCGGAGACACTTTATACAAACCTGCCTTCAAAAAATCTATCGTATTTTTTCTCTGTGCAGAAGGATTTAATTTGAATTCAAGCGGCATATAAATTGTTTTATTTCATTCATGTTTTTTATTCCGGGTTCTGTTTCAAAACGGCTATTTACATCTATGGCAAACAAGAAGGAATGTTGAAATGATTTTATAGCTGTTGTTTCACTCAATCCTATCCCACCGCTTAAAAAGAAGGGGACGCTTCCGGTATAAGATTTTAATATTTCCCAATTGAATAATTCGCCATTTCCTCCATATAATTTTCCGGATGTATCAAATAAAAAATAATGGCTGCTTCCCTTATATTCAGCCACCTTCTTCAGATCATTTTCATCCTTTATCCTGAATGCTTTTATAACAGGCAAATACTTGTTTAATGTACTGCAAAGTTCGGGGGTTTCCTCTCCATGCAATTGCAATAAATCCAATCCGTATTTTTCAATCTGTTCTATAATATATTCTTCACTGGCGTTTACGAATACACCAACCTTCTTTATTGCATGATAAGATTTTACTTTCCCCGCATTTATCTTCCCGTCGGCAAACCGGGGCGATTTTTTATAAAAAATCATGCCACCATATTGCACACCTGCTTCATCCAACTGTTCCATATCTTCGAAACGGGTGAGTCCACACACCTTTATATGTACTTGATGATCCAATAGTTATATTGTTATATCATTATATTGTTATATCGTTATATCGTTTGATGGTTTAATGGTTTGATTGAGCCGCACGGCCGTGCGGCTCTACATTATTTAATTGTTGGACGAAATCCCGGAATGCACTACCAGGATCAGGTTGCTTCATAAAATATTCTCCTATTAAAAATCCGTCAAAACCTGCCTGTTTCATTTTCAAAAGGTTCTTCAGATTATCAATCCCGCTTTCAGCAATTTTCATCATTCCTTCGGGTAATTTTTCTGACAATTGAATGGAACGGTCAATATCTACCTTAAACGTTTTCAGATCCCGGTTGTTTATTCCCGCAATCGTCACATTCGGCAAAATTTTATCCAATTGATGTTCACTGTGCATTTCCAGCAATACTTCCATACCCAATCCCTTTGCCAGTGCAGCTAACTGTTTTATTCCTTTTTTTTCCAGACATTCTGCTATCAGCAGGATCACATCGGCGCCTATTGATTTAGCCTCAATGATCTGGTATTCTTCAATAATAAAGTCCTTACGCAGGATGGGTATTTTATTGAAGCGGGCTCTTTTTAAATCTTCATCTTCTCCTTTAAAAAAATGTTCATCTGTTAAAACGGATAAACCTGATGCGCCGTATTCGGTATAATTCCCTGTCACCTCTTCCACTCCTGCATTTTCATTGATTATTCCTTTGGAGGGTGAGCAACGTTTGAATTCAGTAATAATACCTGTTTTATTTTTATCTCTTAAAGATGCCGACAGGGAAAAGCAGTCACGGGAAAAAGAAGAAGAAGATTCCAATTCCTTCATCGGAGTTTCTTTCTTCCGTTTTTCAACTTCCTGCTTTTTATAATTGATTATGGTTTCTAAAATGTCACTCATCACTGTAATTTTATCAGGTTTTCCAGGGTTTTACAAGCTTTCCCGCTTTCCAGGCTTTCTACAGCAGCCTGGTAACAGTCTTCATAATTTTCATACATGCCCAAACATTGTATTCCTATAGCCGCATTGGCAAGCACCACTGCCGTTTGCGCCCATGTCCCTTCTCCTTTCAAAATTTTAACAAATAATTTAGTCGCATCGGCTATAGAGGTACCGCCGTAAATATCTTCAGGATGTACAGCACGTTTACCTAACTCTTCGGGCGTATAATTTCTTTCCACTTTATTATCAATGATCCTTGTATCATCCGTGAGCGAGATTTCATCATAACCATCTAAGCTATGGAGAATCACAAATTCTTTATCCGTTTGTTGAAAAAGATAATGATATACCCTTGCTATCTCCAGGCTGTATACCCCGATCATCTGATGTTTCGGAAAAGCGGGGTTTATCAAAGGGCCCAGCATGTTGAAAAATGTCCTGATACCCAACTGGCGGCGGATCTGTCCCACATTTTTAAATGCCGGATGAAATAAGGGGGCATGGAGGAAACAAATACCCGCACGCTCTATTTCATTTTTCAATTTACCCTGATCATTGGAAAATTTATATCCTAAAGATTCCATTACATTACTGGCACCACTTACTGAAGATACGCCATAATTACCATGTTTTGATACCCTCCCCCCTGCTCCTGCTACAATAAAACAGGATAAGGTTGAGATATTAAACGTGTTCTTACCATCGCCTCCGGTACCGACAATATCCAATGTCTCAGTACCGTCCAGATCAACCCTGACACATAATTCCAGCAATGCTTCCCTGAAGCCGCTCAATTCTTCCACAGTGATGCTGCGCATTAAAAAGACGGTCATGAAAGCCGCCAGCTCGCTTTCATTATAAGCGCCTTTGGAAATATTAACC
Organism: Chitinophagaceae bacterium; assembly: GCA_004322015.1. Lineage (GTDB taxonomy): Bacteria > Bacteroidota > Bacteroidia > Chitinophagales > Chitinophagaceae > FW021-bin31. Next base: position 6,589 of record SCQT01000094.1, on the reverse strand, counting down.
AATATTTCATAAGCCATCTGCCGGCTTAATTTTTTATGCTCAAAGAGATAATTTAAAATTTTTTTCATTATTAAAATATTAATTCGCCGATCATGAGATATCAATCATCAATGGGTAAGGGTCAATCGTCAATCACGGAACTTTAAACATTAAACCCCAAACTTAAAACATCATGCCAGCCAGTTCCGCATCATTTTTTCTCCGTCCGGCGTCAGCACGCTTTCAGGATGAAACTGTACGCCGCAGACATCCAGTGTTTTATGCTGTAAGCCCATAATATAATGATGTTCGTCTCTCGCTGTTATTTCCAGGCAATCAGGAAGTCCTTCATCAGAAACTACCCACGAATGGTAGCGTCCGGCCTCAATTTCATCCGGTAATCCTTTAAATATTTTATTATCTCTTTTCAACAGCTTAACGGAAGTAGCCACACCGTGATACACATCCTTCAGGTTAATCAGCCTGCCTCCGAATGCTTCACCGATAGCCTGTTCTCCCAAACAAACCCCCAGTATGGATTTAGAAGCTGCATATTCTTTGATCAGCGGTAATAACAATCCTGATTCTGAAGGAACTCCCGGGCCCGGTGACAAAATGATCTTATCATATTTCCTGACATCTTCCAGGTCTATCTGGTCGTTGCGATATACATCCACCCGTTTTCCTGTGATATATTCCACTAAGTGAACTAAATTATACGTAAACGAATCATAATTATCAAAGACTAATATTTTCATTTTGTTGTATGGTTGTATGTTTCATTGTTATATTGTTCCATTATTTCACGATTCGCGATTTTCGATTCCCGATTCACTATTGTCACAATTCCTTCGCTAATTCCAGCGCCGTTCTCAACGCATTTAATTTATTCTTCACTTCCTGTAATTCATTTTCAGGAACAGACTGTGAAACAATACCGGCTCCGGCCTGATAAGTCAGCATATTATTCCTGCTCTGGAATGAACGGATCATAATGGCATGATTAAAATCACCGTTAAATCCCGCAAAACCAATACATCCCGCATAATATCCGCGTGCAGTAGGCTCATATTCGTCAATCAGCTCCATGGCCTTAAATTTGGGAGCCCCTGACAGGGTACCCGCAGGGAAGCAACCTCCTAAAACTGCGAATGGATTGGTATGTGCCGGCAGGGTACCTCTCACCTCACTCACCAAATGTATGACATGCGAATAGGCATGTACTTGACGATATTCAGTCACATGCACCTCTTTGGCAAACCTGCTCATGTCATTCCTTGCGAGGTCCACCAGCATAACATGCTCGGCATTTTCCTTTGGATCTTTTAACAGCTTTTCAGTCAGGGCTTTATCCTCTTCAGGATCGCCTGTCCGTTTAACGGTGCCCGCAATAGGGTGTATAACAGCTTCATTTCCTTTAATTATTAATTGTGATTCGGGGGAAGAACCCATCAATTTATAGTCGGCATAATCAAAATAAAACAGGTAAGGAGAAGGATTAATAGAACGTAAGGCACGGTACACGTTGAATTCATCCCCCTCAAATCCTTTTTGGAAGCGCCTTGATAACACTATCTGAAAAACATCTCCCCGGTGGCAATGCCCGATCCCTTTTTTTACCATATCCATATAATCCGCATCGCTCATATTTTGAAATTCACCGCCCGTGGCTTTAAACGGGTAAACGGGACAATCTTTAATGCGTATCAGCGTTTCAATCTGGTCGAATTCACTTTCCACTCCCCCGATCTGATTCTCGCACAGGTAAAGTTCATCTTTGAAATGATTAAAAGCGATCACATATTGATACAACCTGTATCGCAACATGGGAATGGGCGCTTCATCATCCTCCTGTTCCTTCATTTTCAGCGTCTCAAAAAAGCGAATAGCATCATAGCTGGTGTATCCGAATAACCCCTGTGAAACTGCAATAGGTGAATCATGATCCGGCTCAAAGCCCCTGACAAAAGCCATCAGATGATCAGGTATTTTACTGCGTTCATTCAACGAACACCGTTCAATCTTTCCTCCCGGATACTTGTATTCAAGCATATCTTTATTGATCTCCATTCCTGCGATAGGCTTTATTCCGATGTAAGAAAAGCTGTTTTCGGCGCTATGATAATCCGTGCTTTCCAGCAGTACTGACCCGGGGTATTTATCCCGGATACGCAAATAAATACCCACCGGCGTATAAAGATCCGCTAATATCTTTTTATACTTCGTGTTGACCCTGATTTTATCCATTATTGACTGTTTTTTCCATAATTAAAAAGCTCGTCCTGCCAGCCGGCGGGACGAGCCCTTACTATATCTTCGATTACATACAAGGAGGCTTCCTCACACAGCTATTCTGCCGGAATTTCCGTGCCACCACCACGCATTGTATGTATGAATTATCTGCATTGCGCTGCAAATTTTATAAAGAAAGTTGAATTTTCAAAATTTTTTTTCTTCCTCTTTCTGCATCATCAGGTAAGCCTTGATAAACCCGTCTAATTCTCCGTCCATCACAGGTTGCACATTGCCCACCTCATAATCCGTACGGTGATCTTTGATCATTTTATAAGGATGAAAAACATAGGAACGGATCTGCGATCCCCACTCAATTTTCCTTTTGCTGGCATTGGCCGCATTTTTAATTTCTTCCCGTTTGCGAAGTTCTTCTTCATATAAGCGGGATTTCAGCATGGTAAGCGCTTTTTCCCGATTTTCTCCCTGGGTACGCGATTGCTGACATTCCACAATAATTCCCGAAGGGATATGCTTCAGCCTCACCGCCGTTTCCACCTTATTGACATTCTGACCGCCTTTGCCGCCTGAACGGTAAAACTCCCATTCCAGGTCGGCCGGATTCACTTCTATTTCTATGCTGTCATCCACCAACGGATATACAAATACAGAGGCAAAGGAAGTGTGCCTTCGCGCATTGGAATCAAAGGGGGAAATGCGCACTAAACGATGAACACCGCTTTCCCCTTTCAAAAGTCCGTATGAAAATTCACCGTTAAATTCGAGCGTGGCTGATTTTATACCGGCTGTATCTCCATATTGTACATCAATTTCACTGACTTTCCAGCCCTGCTTTTCTCCGTACATACGATACATACGGAGCAGCATTTCTGCCCAGTCCTGGCTTTCAGTTCCGCCGGCACCTGCGTTAATAGTGAGTACGCCTGAAAGTTCATCTTCCGGCTCATTGAGTGTGGATTTGAATTCAAGCTCATCCAGTTCTTTCAAGGCCTTGCGATATGCCTCTTCCACTTCGGCTTCAGTCGCTTCACCTTCCTTTTGAAATTCGAGTAATATGCCGCTGTCATCCACAATGGATTGCACTTTCTGAAAGAGACCGGTCCAGAAAGTATTCACCTTAATTTCTTTCATGACAGCAGTAGCCCGGGCCTGGTCATCCCAAAACCCCGGAGCCAGCGTGAGCTGCTTGTCGTTTTCTATTTTTGCCAACCGTTCCGGGACGTCAAAGAAACCTCCTCAGTCCCTCAAGGCGTGACTTCATATCTTTTAATTGCTCTATAGTCATAACGGGCGCAAAAATAGAAGAAAGATTTTTTTTGACAAATAAAAAAACCTCTGCCACAAGACAAAGGCTTTTGTTAAATGAAAAAAGTTAAAATTAACGAGCTTTTTTACCATTTATCCACCACCACATTATCATTAGAAGCAGCGGTGTCAATAGTTTCAGACACTTCCTTATCTTCAGCCACAGTAGCAGCTTCTCCTGCAGGTTTTTCCATTTCCTGCTCGGCAGGCCTGCCATTCTCGTGATGCTCGGAATCTTCATGACTGAAGGAATCAAAATCGAAATCAGGAAGCAATTCCGTTTTTACATGGTTCACAGCTTCTGTCAGCGCAGAGATAAATTTATTAAAATCTTCTTTGTAAAGGAAAATCTTATGGCGGTCATAACCGTCATCATTAAACCGCTTCTTGCTCTCAGTAATCGTGAGGAAATAATCATTTCCACGGGTTGCCCTTACGTCAAAAAAATAGGTTCTTCTCTTGCCTGCTTTCAGCCTTTTTGAATACAGCGTTTCATTGTCATGTTCACGTTCGGAGTGATGATTGTTTTCGTACGACACAGTTATAAAATTTAAAAAAAGTGATGAAATACTTGTACTTTGGGAAACAAATATACTATAGTTTTTTAAATAGCAAAATTCGGAGGAATTTTTTCCAATATTAAAGGGGTGACAGATAGGAGAATACAGGCGTTAAAGCGCATAAATAAAGGAATTATACGAGCAGGCACTATTTAATAAAAGATATTTTTATCTTTTAGATATTTAGTGATCCTGATAAAAATCAAGGCGTTGTTTCTGTCAGCATCTCTAAACATTTATTTCGTAACTTTATATGAATAGATGTCAATGTGGTAACTGTTGATCAAATATATGAAGCGCTGTCTTATGTGCATGATCCCGAAATTCCGGCGCTCAATGTGCTGGATCTGGGTATGATCACAGGTGTGCAGGTGAGGGAAGGTAATGTTTTAATAAAAATGATCCCCACTTTTGCCGCCTGCCCTGCGGTGCATTTCATTCAGAAAGAGATCAGGGAAGAGGTGGAAAGAAGGTTATCTGTTCAGGTGTCAGTGGAGCGAGATAAAACTATTCAATGGAATACCAATCGCTTATCCGAAGCGGCCTATAAGAAATTAAAGCAATTCAAAATAGCTCCTCCTGATAAAAATCAGAAAGAATTAGTCTCCGGTACAGAGTGCCCTTTTTGCCACAGCCATCACACTTATCTGCGTTCCCCGTTTGGCTCCACTTTATGCAGGGCGCTGCATTATTGCAAGGATTGCGGACAGGTGTTTGAACAATTTAAACCGGTGGAGTAAGTCAGTTCTTATTTCACCTCAAATACTGCCTCGATTTCCACTGTAATATTTTCAGGTAAAGAAACCATGCCCACCGCGCTACGGGCGCCTACACCGTTTTCAGGTCCCCACAGTTGGGCAAAAAGCTCGCTGCATCCATTGATGACATAGGGTTGCTTCTCAAAATCAGGTGTACAGTTTACCATCCCAAATAATTTGATCAGCCGTTGGATATCCTCTAAATTACCAAAATGTTCTTTCAGGGTGGCCAGCATGGTCAGCCCCACCTGCCGCGCTGCTAATTTTCCCGCATCAGCATCCAGGTCTTTGCCTACTTTCCCTTTAATGGTGGTTCCGTCTTGTTGGAATGGACCCTGCCCTGAGACATAAATGAGATTTCCCTGTCTGACTACGGGATGATAAACGCCGCCTGCAGGCGGGGCCGGGGGGAGCCGGAGACCAAGTTGTTGCAATTTTTGTTCAATGATGCTCTGTGACATACTGTTTAAATAAACTGAAGATTAACGATTATAGATTTCTGAAGACCTACGCTATACGAACGCATGTAATACCAACACTCCTATTAATCCCGTAAACGACACAATGGTTTCCATCACCGTCCATGTTTTGAAAGTATCTTTGATGCTTAAATTAAAGTATTCTTTAAACAGCCAGAATCCGCCATCGTTGACATGAGAGAACATCAGGCTGCCCGCGCCAATAGCCAGCACCATCAGTTCAGGATGGCCCACATGCTGTACAATGGGCAATAAAATTCCTACTGTAGTTAATCCCGCCACAGTGGCAGAGCCGATGCACACGCGAATAATGGCTGCAATCAGCCAGCCGAGGATCAGCGGTTGTATGTTTGAATCTTTTAATGCTGCGGCAATATAAGTGTCCACGCCACCGGCACGCATTACTTCCATAAAAATCCCCGAACCGGCAATGATGAGGAGGATCACCGATATGCCTTTAAACGAATCCTGCAGTTCATTCATCACCCTTGGGATTTTCCTGCCGCAACGGATACCAAGAAAATAAATAGCTGCCAGCACGGAAAGAAACATGGCTATATCCGGGTTCCCGATAAAATCAATGAATTTATCAGGGAAAGAGTTTTTGGGAAAAAGATTTCCTGCCAGGGTAGTAATGGCTAACAGCACCAAAGGCAGCAATGCACTGAAAAGACTGACGCCTAAACCGGGCAACTTATCCACCGGAATGGATTCTTCAGGTAAAAGTTCTTCGGAAATATGGGGATGATATCTTTTTAATGTACTCCCAAATAAAGGACCTGCAATGATAATGGCGGGAACTGCGATCACTAACCCGTACAGCAGGGTTTTACCCAGGTCTGCATGCAATTGTTCTGCAATAGCAGTAGGTGAAGGATGAGGCGGGAGAAAACCGTGGGCCACTGATAAGGCAGCCAGCATGGGAACACCTATGGATAATAAAGACAGTTTGGTAGAATAGCCCACCGCAAAGATCAATGGTATCACCACTACGAAACCCGCTGTATAAAATAACGGAATACCCACAATCAATCCGGCCAGCGACATACCCCAGGGAAGATATTTTTTCCCAAATATTTTAGTCATGGAATGAGTGATCTGCCGTGCCGCGCCGCTTTCAGCCACCAGTCTGCCCAACATGGCGCCAAAGCCAAGGATCAGCACCAGCGATCCCAATATTTCGCCGATCCCTTTTTCCATGGAATGGGCGATTTGGGATACCGACATACCGCTGGCTAATCCCAACAGAATGCTT
>SCQT01000093.1 GCA_004322015.1 Chitinophagaceae bacterium | reverse complement strand
GATGGGGGAGATGTCAGCCAGTATAGCAGCGCATTGCTGCCGGTTACTTTCTTAGGTAACGTTTATACCAAAGGGGCGGTGCGGGCTATAAAAAACAATGGGAAAGAGCAGTTTGGTGAAATGAACAAAAATGCACAAAAACAAATGAAGGAATATAAAGAACACCATGCTATTGAAATAAATGCGTTTGTAGATAGTAATTTTGATGCTGCGGTCAGCTTGTCAAAGCGAGGTAAAAATAGGTATCTTGAAATTACTTTTGACAAAAGGTGGCTGACTCAGAAACATAAACTGGTGACAACGGCATTGCTGGGGAAAGCGATTATTCCCAATCTGCCGTTTGAGAATCCGGACGGTTCGGTGTTGTGCATTGATAAGGATTATTCGGGCAAAGAGAGGAACAGGGCCAATCCGTCTCCCGGCCCGTTTGAGATCCTAAAGAATGGCAAACAAAGTATAAAAGTATGGTAACGGGTCATAGGTTCTTTTGATGAATCCTTTGCTGAATATCATCCAGGTTTTTTATTTAATAAAATGATTTTATGAAGAGGAAATTATTATTACTGTTAATCTTTGCTGTTATTAGTCAAATCCCGGCTTACTCCGCAGATACAACCTTGTATGTTTCTCCCGAAGGAAGGGGTAGTGGTAGCCAGTTAGCCCCCGCTTCTCTTGAAAGGGCAGTTGATTTGTTGCCTGGATTGAAAAAAAAGGTGGTGGAAGGCGCTATTCATATTGTATTGGAGGATGGTATCTATCAGTTGAATAAGCCGATATACCTTACTCCTGCAAATGGTGGCACCCAAGAGGTGAAAATTATTTTTAGCGCTGATGTGAATGCTCATCCTGTTATTAGTGGAGGGAGAGAAGTTTTATTGACAGGGCAGGACATTTTGTCTGCAGATATTTCTCCCTTATTAAAAAATGGATTACCACAGGATATCTATATCAAGGGAAATAGAGCTGTCCGTGCAAGGGTTCCCGACTTTGGGTTTTTGACGTTTACGAAGGTTTCCGAAAAAAAATCAGCCGGTATGCCGGGGAATAAGAATACTTTTCTTTCATATTTTGAAATTCCTTCCACAACCTACAAACAATTAGAAGCGTTGACTCCTGAACAATTGAAAAGAGTCAGGTTCAATATCTATCACAAATGGATCGTCACCAGCCGTACTATTGATTCTCTCAGTAAAACAGCTCCCGGCTTTTATTCTACCGGTCCGGCTTTGAACTTATCTAATTGGATTGTAGGCAAATCGCCTTTTTTCCTGGAAAACGTGGCGAATGCTTTAGATAAAAAGAACGAATGGGTACTGGAGCCCAATAATGTAGTGAAATATATTCCTGATGAATCATCCGGACAGAAAAAGGAAGCAATCATTCCCATAGTTGAAAAGTTAGTGATCATAAAAGGAGAGCCAGATGATCCTGTATATAATATTTACTTTAACGGGATCTCATTTCGTTATGCCAATCAATCTTTTACCGGTTTCGATGATAACCAGGCAGCTTCCTCCATGGATGCGGCTATTATGATAGATAATGCGAGGAATATTCATTTTCAAAATTGCAGTATAAGGCACACCGGACAATATGCTATCTGGTTCAGAAAGAATGTAAAATATTGCAGTATGGAAAAATGTTACCTGGATGACTTGGGGGCAGGTGGTATTCGTATTGGCGAAATCAGACTGCCTGACGACACTATTCATTTTACCTCTTATATCAAAATAGAGGATTGCATCGTACATTCGGGAGGGTATGATTACCCTTCTGCCGTGGGGGTATTTATTGCGGATGCCGCTCATAACATTATTGATCATAACGATATAGCCGATTTTCGCTATACAGGTGTATCCGTAGGCTGGGTATGGGGCTATTCATACAACCCTTCTGTGGATAATAAGATCATTTATAATCACATTCATCACATCGGCTGGGGAGTCCTGAGCGATATGGGCGGAGTATATACACTGGGTGTTTCTCCCTGTACCGAAGTGAGTCATAATGTTATTAACGATGTATATTCTTTTGATTATGGAGGGTGGGGATTATATGCTGATGAAGGTTCCTCTGATATCCGAATGGAAGATAACCTGGTTTACAATACAAAAACAGGCAGCTTTCATCAGCATTACGGAGAAAATAATCAAATCAACAATAATATATTTGCTTTCGGCAAAGAATACCTGGCGCAGGATTCACGAATTGGAAACCATTTGAGCTTTGAATTTAAACACAACATCTTGTTATCAGGCGGAGAAACATTTTTCCAGGGCTGTTGGAAAAACGGTCAGGTGGCTATTGACAGTAATTGCTATTGGCGGTTGGGTCACTCCGGAAACCCGTTTATGATTTCCACTATGGAATATGGCAGCGGGCCTGTGGATACTTTTTCTTTCAAACAATGGCAAATAGCCAGTGGAAGGGATAAGCATAGCTTGTTTGTAAATCCGGGATTTAAGGATCCCCTAAAATATAATTTTAGTATAAAAAACACCCATCTTCTTCGTCAAATCGGATTCAAGCCCTTTTACTATACCATGGCTGGCGTTACAGGTGATAAACAATGGAGGAAATTAGCAGTACTACCTAATGATATTATTCAAAGATTTGACAAATCAGTGCGTGAAATAATGTTGAAATAGGTCTTTTAAATAATTAATTTTGATTCAATGTCGTTTGGTTAACATTATTTTGCCACCCTTCGACAAGCTCAGGGTGACGAACTGCGGTCATAGTGAGCATGTCGAACTATGACCAAACCGAAATATTTTCTTAACTAAACGACATTGAATTTTGATTATGAACAAACACCTCTATTTTGGCATCTGCTTTTTCTCTCTGTACTTATTAGGGGATACCCCCATCACTTTACAAAACAGCCTGGAGAAATAATAAGGATCCTCATAGCCGACTTTTGAAGCGATCTCTTTAATCCTAAGGCCGCTTTGATCCAGGAGCTGACAGCTATAATGTATCTTCAATTGTATAAAATATTCAAGAGGAGAGCTCCCCGTTTTGTTTTTAAATAAAGCGGAGAAATGAGAAGAAGAATAACAAAAATGCCCGGCAATATCCTCTACCGTCAGCATTTTGTGAATATTGGCTTTCAGAAAACGGATAGCGTCTGCAATCATATCGCGATCTGGTGAGCTTTTTATTTTTACATCGTGAAATACGAATAAGGAAATAAACCGGTAAAGACAAAGGTTGGCGTAGCTGATATTGGGAATGGTATAACCGTCCTTCAGCGCATTATACATTTCTTCCCAGGCAGGGATAAAACGGTCATCATATTGAATGGATGTAGGTGTAATATATCGTTCTATGTTTAAAAGCTCATTCAGGTTATCGAGATTATTACCTGCAAAATGCACCCAGTAAATAGTCCAGGGGTCATTAATATCTGCCTGGTAACGGTGAAAATGATGTGCCGGCAGAATGGTGAATTGATGCTTCGTTAGTTCAAAGCTGCCTGAGTGAGTATCATAATATCCTTTTCCTCCCAGGCAATAGAAAAGAATATTATCACTGCAGCCTTTTCTTCGTTCCCGGTAATGAAAAGAAGCTTTGGGATAGAAGCCGATATACGTAATATACAGGGAATTAAGGAATGGCTGATTTCTCAGATACTTATCCAATACAGATACCGGAAGATTGATCTGTTTTTCTCCGACAAATCCATCCCGGCGTCTAAATGTGCTCATATTTTATAGATTGACATGACAAGAAATTGCAAATTCCAATTAATAAAAAACAAATAATATCCTGCAAAGCAGTCCTATGGACAATTTTTGAAGCACAAAAAATTCAAAACTTCCAATATAAATGTAAGTCTTATTCAAGATATTTCAATTAAAATATTTTCTAAATTTTAAAAAGTCTGACTGCTGCCTTTTCAAAGATCCATAGGAAAATCCATCCTATTCCTGTGATTCTCTATTGTCTAATGGATCAGATGTGGTACTTTTACCTAATGAAGAAATATTTTTTACTATTACTGTTATTGAAATGCATGCCTGCATTTTCTCAGGCAATACCTCCCTATAAAAATCCCCGTTTATCCGCTGATGAAAGAGCGAAGGATCTGCTTAAGAGAATGACGCCTGAAGAAAAGTTCTGGCAGTTGTTCATGATTCCCGGAGACATAGATAATGCCACCGGCGATATGTATAAAAAAGGCATCTTTGGCTTGCAGGTAAGTGCTACTGCAAAAGGTAATACGGCCGGGCAAATGCTTCATTATAACACTACCGATAACGCACTGCAGTTCGTAAAAAAAATAAATACCATTCAGAAATTTTTTATTGACAAAACGAGACTCGGCATTCCCGTGATCTTTTTTGATGAAGCGGTGCATGGCCTGGTGCGGGGCGATGCTACGGTGTATCCACAGGCCATTGCGCTGGCTGCTACTTTTGATACTGCCTTAATGCATAAGGTTGCCCATTCTATCGCCGGCGAAACAAGAGCAAGGGGAGTACGGCAGGTCCTTTCGCCAGTTGTCAATATTGCAAACGATGTTCGCTGGGGCAGGGTGGAGGAAACCTATGGGGAAGATCCTTTTTTATCTTCAGCTATGGCAGTTGCTTTTGTCAGTGAGTTTGAAAAAGAAGGCATCATCGCCACTCCTAAACATTTCGTGGCCAATGTAGGGGATGGCGGAAGGGATAGTTATCCGATTTATTATAATGAAAGACATTTGGATGAAATTGATTTCCCGCCCTTTGAGGCAGCTATCGGGCAGGGCGGTGCACAATCCATCATGGCAGCCTATAATAGTTTGGATGGAATCCCTAGTTCTGCCAATAGCTGGCTGCTTCAAAAAAAATTAAAAGGTGATTGGAACTTCAAGGGCTTTGTGATTTCCGATGCCAATGCTGTTGGAGGTAATGTGGTGCTGCTGCATACGGCAAAAGATGATGCGGATGCCGCTATGAAAGCTATTAATGGAGGTTTGGATGTGATTTTCGAAACAAATTATTCGCAGTCCCGGTTTTTTATGCCTCCCTTTTTGGACGGAAGAATAGATAGCTCCAGGATCAATGATGCGGTATTGAGAGTTTTAAGAGCGAAGTTTGAACTGGGTTTATTCGATCATCCTTATGCATCCGAAACGCTTGCAAAGCAAATAATGAATGACTCAACGGGGAAAGAAATGGCAAAGCAGGCTGCACTGGAATCTATTGTCTTATTAAAGAATACCCGTCTGCCGGGGCAGAAAGATCCGATACTTCCCTTCAAAAATAACATCCATAGTATAGCCGTCATCGGCGAAGATGCAGCCAAGGTAAGGTTGGGCGACTATAGTGGCCCCGGCTATGATGCAGTCAGCATTTTAGATGGAATCAAACAGCAGGCAGAAAAAAAACATATCAGGGTTTCTTACGCCGAAGGGGCAGATATCATGTATAAAGCCTACGAAGTGGTTGATCCAACCTATTTGAAAAACTTACATAATGAAACAGGATTAAGCGCTTCTTACTTTAATAATATTCATTTATCAGGCAAACCGGCCGTTGAAAAATCAGTGAAGCGAATAGATTTTTTATGGACCTTATCCTTGCCGGACAAAGCGATCAAAACAAATTTTTATTCGGCAAGATGGGAGGGAACAATTCACAGTCCGAAAACAGGGAATTTTAAAATAGGCCTGGAAGGAGACGATGGCTTCCGGCTTTATATTAATAACAAGTTGCTCATTGATGCTTGGGAAAAACAGTCATACGACACCTTGCTGACTAATTTTTATTTCGAGAAGAATAAAAATTATCATATTAAAATAGAATTTTTTGAGCCGGTTGGCAATGGCAGGTTAAAATTGATCTGGAATGCAACGGTTGATAACAATTGGAAAGAAAAAATTGCACAGGCAGTCAATATTGCCAAACGGTCAGATGTAGCAGTTATAGCGGCCGGTATTCACGAAGGGGAATTTCAGGACAGAGCGATCCTTTCATTGCCCGGATACCAGGAATCATTAATCCGTGCAGTTGCAGAGACTGGTAAGCCGGTCATTGTGCTGTTGGTTGGCGGTAGTGCTATTACTATGAGTGACTGGCTTCGACAGGCAGACGCGGTTTTGGATGTCTGGTATCCCGGTGAACAGGGTGGAAATGCAGTGGCTGATATTTTATTCGGAAAATATGATCCAGCCGGACGTTTGCCCATCACATTCCCGACAAGCGAAGGGCAATTGCCTTTGGTATATAATCATAAGCCAACCGGCCGTGCTGATTATTATTATGATATGAGCGGCTTTCCCTTATTCCCTTTTGGATTTGGCTTAAGCTATACCACCTTTGCGTACAGCGAACTTCATTTTGAAAAAAACAATATCCATAAAACAGATTCGGTAAAAGTTTTCTGCACTATAAAAAATACAGGCAGCCTTGCAGGTGACGAGGTAGTGCAATTGTATATTCATAATCAGGAGTCTTCGGTTTCTCAGCCGGTTATGCAGTTGAAAGGTTTCCATCGGATCCATTTGAATGCGGGCGAGTCAAAAGAAATCAGTTTTTTGATTACACCGGATATGCTAAGCTTATTGGATAAAGACCTTCACCGGATTGTTGAACCGGGAGATTTTGATATCATGATCGGCGCATCGAGCCGCGATATCCGGTTAAGAGGAGAGCTAATGGTGAAATAAACGGGAGAGGCCGGGAATTGAAATTGAATAAGAGATTGTTTCATCGTCCCTATCTTATAATAATGTTCAAATTTTACAACAATATCTGGTGGTTTAATTATAATCAGAGCCCAAAGTCTCGTTGTCCATACGCGAAACCTAAAAAATAATAGGAATGTCCATTATATTCCTGCAATACTCTATTGTGCTTCGTCAGGCGATATTATAATTTTGATTTTCATAAAGCGGTAAGATTTAAAATCAATTAAGGATCATGTTGTTAAAGGATAAAGTGATTTTCCTAACGGGTGGATCGGGAGGGATTGGTTATGCCTGTGCCCAGAAATACGCCGGTGAAGGAGCCAGGGTAGTCATCGCGGCTGATGATCAGGAAGCCATAGATAAAGAGATCAGGGAGTTAGGCAATGAACATCTGGGTATATGCTGCGATGTTTCCGTACCGGGAGATGTGAAAAAAGCCATTCAGCGAACATTGGAAAAATATCAATGCCTGGATATCATTCATAATAATGCCGGTATTGCAGCCCCTTCCAAAATGCTGCATGAAACCAATATGGAAGAATGGGACCGGTTGATGGATGTCAATCTAAAAGGAGTGTATCATACAATTCGCTTTGGATTTGATGCGCTAAAAAAATCAAAAGGATGTATTTTAAATACCAGCAGCATCGTGGGAGAGATTGGCCAGGAACTACATGCTGCTTATGCAGCCACTAAGGCAGGGATCAATACCCTCACTAAATCCATGGCGCTGGATTATGCAAAGTATGGCATTCGGGTAAATGCGGTAGCGCCGGCAGGTGTCTGGACTCCTATGTTGCGTGCCTGGTGTTTAGAACAGCCGCAGGTGGCTGCCGTTGAAAGATATCTTGATGAAATTCATGCACTGGGATATTGTCCGGAAGGAGATGTGGTTGCCGATGCTTGCGTTTTCCTGTTATCCGAAAGTGCCCGGTTTATTACCGGTTGTATTTTGCCTGTAAGCGGAGGCGCTGAGCTTGGATACAGGAGGATCATGAATGGAACGGAAGCCAATAGTTAGTAAGATACTAATTGTTTAGTTAATAGGTTTTTATATAAAATAAAATGATATGCTTAGAAAATTAATGATTGCATGCGGATTATTACTGGTTTTACAGATGGCAGCCAGCGCCCAGAATACCGTACCGCCCGCACTACATACCAGCAAGGAGATCATGAACGGCTTTATGGATCTGCGTTTCGGCATGTTCATTCATTGGGGACCTGTAACTTTAAAAGGTACCGAAATAGGCTGGTCAAGAGGTAATCAGGTGCCGGTGAAGGTGTATGACAATTTATATAAAAAGTTTGATCCCGTTTTATTCAATGCAGATGCATGGGTAAAAACTGCTAAAGATGCCGGTATGAAATACCTGGTGATCGTAGCAAAGCATCATGATGGATTTTGCCTCTGGCCTTCGGCTTATACAGATTATAATATCGCCTCCACTCCTTTTAAAAAAGATGTGGTTGGCGCTTTGGCAAAGGCCTGCAGAAAACAGGGAATTAAATTTTGCATTTACTATTCTGTGCTTGACTGGCATCAGCCTGATTATCCGTATCACAGTCCGAAAGACAGCGTGTGGGATCCGCGGTCAAATATGGGTAAATATATTACTTATATGAAAAATCAATTGAAAGAATTGATCACGCGGTATCATCCTTATATGCTGTGGTTTGACGGTAATTGGGAAAAGCCCTGGACTCAGGAGGAAGCAGTGGACATGTATCAATATATTAAATCATTAGACAAAAATGTGATCATCAATAACAGGTTGGGAAAAGGAGATCAT
>SCQT01000009.1 GCA_004322015.1 Chitinophagaceae bacterium | reverse complement strand
CCCAAATTTTGCAGTAGCAAAATTTCTGCGAAGCAGTGACGAAAAAATGGCTTCTTTGCCATTTTTTGTCAGGGTTAACCCCGACAAGCTATGCTTCGTCGGCCCAGACGCTTCGGTCTGGGTCAGACAAACTTCGTTTCGTCTGACCTTTCAGGCAGATTTTGCAGCCAACTGCAAAATCTGGGCTCAATTATTTTATCCTTTTTTAGCCTCCTTATTGTCTTTTCAACAGTACTTAAACTTTTACTCAGCATCCGAGCCATTTCGTTCGCAGTGGCACTAGGATTTTCAATTACAATCTGAACGAGCTTCTTCATAACTTTTCCTGACTAATTCAAAAACCCTCAATGACGCCTGCCTTTCTCCATAATCTACCTTCACAGATTTCTCAAATCGTCTATTTTAGTATTATATTGATGCTTCTTTAAATATTTTATCCAAGCGGTCAGTCTTTTTATTTCAACCGTGCCATGTCTGTCCATGGCCTTAAAAAGGCGCCGAAACCTGTCATCATTCTTGCTGTTGACACTTTTTGTAAGTCTTTTAAATTCATTCAATTCTGTAGGCAAACTGAAATCCGATAAAGAGAGGCTACAAGCCATCGCATTATCTAAAATAAACCGTTCAATTGCAGGATAAATTTGTATGACATAGTGATGCCATGTTTTATGCTTGTGTAAAATCAGGGAACTGCTTTTACATGCTTCATTAAATTCATCCAAATAATTCAAAACATGTTTATCCTTGTCAATAATGCCCAAAGAAAATCTATCTTTAAATTGTTTTTGCAATACATTGGTGACAGTTCCGCATCCTTTCTAATGATTATACCCTGAAGACGTGGGGACTAATGTTTCTATAAGATTGGTATCAATATAAGATTCGGGAATAATAAAAAGATCCATTATACAAAACTTTCATAATTGGTGAACAGATCCACTCCATTTTGATATACTTTGTTCAATTCATCATTGGTAAGTTGCCTTGCCCGTGTCTCGAAGTTTTCATAGTGTACCATAAAAACGGCCAGTTCCTCCTTGGCATTCTCAAGCAGATCATTCAGGATAAAGGGACTATGAGTGGTGATAAAATATTGGTTGTCCGTATTATGGATCATTTCCTGAGTAATATAAGTCATATAAGGCGGGAAAGAATGAGCCTCTGGTTCTTCAAATAATAAAATACTATTATTATTGGAAGCTATAGCCGTCTTATAAAAGATGATCCTTTGTAAAGTATCAGCAATAGAATTGTAGGGTATAAGAAACAAGTTATTATTACTTTTATCCTGGATGACCTTAATAGTCTGGCTTGCTTTGTCAAAGGCTATGGATAGCCTGTATTGGTCAAAAAGCCCTGTTATTTCTTTCTTCAGATCAGGATATTCCTCAATGATAGAGAGCAGGTTGAATCCGAAGGGCGGAACCAGATAGCGGGCATGTGATTTTTTATATTTAATGTCCGGCTTATATAAATACTGTTTAATCGGGGGCACAAAATGAATATTATTTTTAATGCCACTGACAACCAATTTATCATTAATCCTGATATTATTATAAAAGTTTCCTTTAATGCTTTCCTTCTGCGGATCGGTGTGAAAGTACAGAGAAGCAACCATGCCCTCTTTAGCACTGTACTGCAAAGTACAGGCACTGTCATCTGCCTTTATAGTTATATCATCAGTTGTATGGCCATTATAAAAAAGTTCCGTTTCATTTTCCAGGCGAATAAAATTAGAGAGTTTTTTGGAACTGTTTTCTCTTAAATAAGGTATGGAAAAAAGAGATAGTGCCTCGATAATATTGGATCTGCCTGCATTCGGGCGGCCTATAAAAAGATTAATCCTTTTACAATTGGTTAATTCACAAGACCTGATGGACTTGAAGTTAGAAATGGTAATCCGATTTAGGAATTCAGGCATTACGTCAAATATTTCTTAGACCCACCACCTATTTATTCTTATTTAGGAAACTTTTAAAAAAGGGCAATCTTAGGCCTTCTTGCTCCTGTAAATGCCGATACTATGTTTTCTAATCTTTATAATTCCCACGGGTTAATCAAATCTAAACCTGGTATATTTTTAAAATCAGCTATATTACGAGTTATCAGCTTAAGGCCATACACCACCCCGGTAGCAGCAATAATAGCATCCGGAAGTTTCGTCTTTTGATTTTTACGAATATCAATACTTGCAGTTACCACATTACTTGTTAGATCAAGTACCACAGCGTCATTCACAAAATCAATCAAGGTTTGATAATGCTCACCCGCCGCATTAAACCCCAACAACTTAATTTTTGTAATTACTGAAATATTCGGAATGATGTCAATAACATTGCCCCAAAAACTCATCCTCGATGTCGGCAGCTTCTCACCAAGATAATCAATGACGGCATTAGTATCAATCAAATACTTTGGTTGTTCTATTCTTTGCGGCTTTGAGTGACATAATTCTGAAGCTCATCAGTAATATCTCCCGGCAGCCTACCTGCATATTTTTCGGAAAGCCTCTTCTTGGATTGAATGCTCTTTTTGAGCACTTTGATAATCTTCATGTCTTCCAGATCCTGTAATAACCTGTAAGCGTTGTTGTTAGTAAGCTCTATCAAATACGTTTCCATACAACCATAGTTTTAAAGGTTCTTTAATTTCTCTTTTTACTCAAATGATTTTTTAATGATTTAACCTTATCTTTAAAGCCGACACTATTTCTGATAATCATTCAATCTGTTTTAAAATCTTTAAAAATTCATCGGCTTCAATTATTTTTACTTTGGGAAATTTAAACTTCTTTGCTTCATTAAAATGACCATCGTTTGTTACCAAATAATCCGCATTTCCCGCAACAGCAGTATCAAAAAACTTATTATCATCCGGATCAGCTATTATTGCATTCCATGCGAAATACGCTCTTCTATAAACAACATCCGGCGATTCTGACAAGATTTCCATTACGAGCTCTGCCGCCCCAGGGGCTGAATGAGTATAAAGAATTTCTTCATACTCATGGATAATATCTTCAGAAATAATTAATTGATATACCCCGTTAAGAAATGCATCCCAGATAGGCCTGAACCGGCTTCTTTTACCAATAGCGACCAATAACACATTTGAGTCTATGACAACTTTCATTGGCGCTTTTTAGGTGATGCCCTATGATGCTCTTTACTTAGTTTTTCATAGTCAGCTTCAGTAATGTTATTCTTCTTTTCCCATTTATCCATAGTATCATCCAACTGTTGGCCTAATAACTGCACAGCCAGACGCTTTATTTGCATGAAATATTTCTCCGGCATGGGCTTTTTAAGAAGCCGGATCATATCCAATTGTTGCTCGTTTAACTGCGGATTATTTAATACTGTCTCCATCTTTAAGCTTTTTAAAAAGTTTAACTAACAAAATATATCTCACCAAAAATTATTCCTCATTTTCCATTTTTTAGAGCCTCAATAATTTCTTGCTTTAATGTTTGGAAACGCTTCTCATATATCTCTATTATTTTCTCCACCGGTTCGTTCACTATAGTATTGATATTAGTATTTACTGAATGACTCCCTTCATAAAAATTAGCGGTGCAATATAATATAGACTCCTCATTAAATTTCTTTAGCCCTTCAGTGGTTACACCTAAAGCCTTAGCTACTTCCTTAATACGATCTTCATCCATCGTATCGTTTTGTTCCATCTTGCTTACTGCTTGTTTACTAATCCCTCCTAATAATTCGCCAAGTTCTGATTGAGATAACCCCCTGAGAGATCTTATTCGTTCTATTTTCTTGCCGATATTTGGAGGTTTAGATACAAAATTATTCATCGCTTAAAATTTAGTTTAAAGTTTACATTAATCTTTGAGTTTCCTTTTTTCAATCTCCAATATATCAAGGAGTCTCTCATATAATTGAGCAATCTTTTCACTTGGTTCATTAAAAATTTGTGTCCCGGAACCTGTATGATATGTATTGTCATGAATATCGTTGTAATGATTGATATTATATATCACAGCCTGCTCGTCAAAATTTTTTATTCCGTCTACACTAATTCCTAATACATCTGAAATTTTCTCTAACATGTCGTCAGGAATTTCTTCTTCTTTTTCGAGGTCAGAAATTTCTTGTTGTGTCATACCTAGTTCCTGACCGAGCGTCCATTGTTTCATACCCCGAAATAAGCGAATTTTCGCTACATTTTTTCCAAGATGTTTCCTTTTCGGCTTCATTTTAAGTCTTGTTTCCATCATAAATTTTATTACAAATATAGTAAAAGTCAAATGAAATAACGTAATCGTCAACCAAAAATAAGAAAAAAATACAAATTCATTATATAATTTGCGCTTAAATACGAAGTATTTAACCTTCATGTGCAAATTGCGACTTTATGCACGATAACTACCAAAACTACGAACTGTACCTGCTCCAAAGCAATTGGGCAAAGAAACCACGTAACCCCATCTGATTTCTTCAACTTATTTTTTGGTTGAAAAAATGAACCGGGAGATACCTTCATGCTCCCGTTCATTATATCCTCATCTTATTCTTCAATTCACCAAAACAAATCACAATGAAAAAAATCATATTTTTCATAATTGGGATCGTATGCGCTTCAACCTCCCTATATGCGCAAACTACTTCAGAAATAAAGCCGCTCAACATTGGAGATACCTTACCTGATATTGTCTTTAACCAGATAATGAACTACCCCACTAAAACGGCAATGCTTTCGGATTTCGAGAACAAAAAGCTGATCATTCTGGACTTCTGGTCCACTTCATGCACCGTCTGCATTGATTACTTCCCACACATGCAATCCCTATCACATCAGTTTAAAAATGATCTTCAAATCATTTTAGTGGATAGCCAATCCAAGCTATGGCATGATAATCCGCAAAAAATAGAACGGTTGCTTAAAAATCTGAAAGACGGGAGTGGTGTGAACATTCAATTGCCTATTGTAATGAATTGTGAAATTCTCGATAAATACTTCCCGGCAAGAACGCTACCTCTTGAAGTATGGCTGAGCAGAAACGGAGTTATTCTGGCAATTACAGGGGGTGAGGAAGTTAATGCCGGGAATATAAGAGACCTTATTGAAGGTAGGAAAGTGACCATGCGCATGAAAAAAGATGTCTTCTTTGATATCGGGCGGCGTCCGCTTTCATCCTTGGTCTATGGAGTTAATTCATTATCCGGGCATTCTATTTCCTCCTCCATGTTATATAAAGGAGAAATTGATGGCTTACATAGCAGTTTTGGATTAAAGAGACCGGATAGCATCACGGATACTTTTTACACAGGTATGTTTGTAACAAATATGCCACTGATATACCTCTACCAATTAGCGTATAAAAACCTGAATCAATTCCCACCCAATCGGATTATGATAGAAACAAAAGATTCTACTGATTTTCGATTTGACGGGTACAATGATAGTTCGTGGTATTCTCAGGTATATTCTTATGATATAAATGTACCTCCCGTCACCCGTCAAAAGCTGATGGAATATATGCAGCATGATCTGGAAAGAACTTTTCATACAAAAGTGACTGATCAGCAAATGAGAATGAAATGCTGGGTAATAAAATCAACACCTTACACTGCCAAATCTACTACTAAAGGCGGGGAAACCGAATACATGATGAACAAGGTAGATAAGCCCAAGTATATACGCAATTTCCCAATGCCTGAACTGGTGAAGGAGTTAAACCTTAATTATTTTAAGATACCGGTCATTGATGCAACTGGATTAAAAAAGAATGTGGATATAAACATGCCGGATACACTTTCACCTGGAAATATAATACAAGCCCTAAGATCCGCAGGATTTGAAATGCAGGAAATTTGGCGAGTAATGAACGTGGGAGTTATATCCGATAACTAATAAAGAATTCATATAAAGTAGCTATTACTTTAACTTTCTAAAATTAATATCATGAATAAAAAATTTAAGATAACAATAATGACAATGTCTGTTGTTATCTGTTTCATCTGCATATCCGTCTTTCAGGCAAAGTCAGAAAATATATTTTCAAATCATAATCCTGTTTCAGGGAAATTTAAAGTAGATATAAATGAATCAAGAAGACTGCAAGCATCTTTAGCTTTACACTCGGGCCAGAAGAATTTTGGTGATTCTACGATTGTTTATGGTAGCGTGGTAAACGCCGAAGGAGCGCCCGTTATCGGAGCTACAGTAAAAATAAAAGGAACGGACAGAGGAACAACTTGTAATGATAAGGGAACTTTTTTCTTAACCAATGTGAACCAAAATGAAGTGATTGAAGTGAGCGCCATAGGCTATCAATCCACGGAAGTAAAATTGGATAAGAATAAAAACATAACCGTCATTTTGAAGAGCAGTATTGATGCTCTATCAGGCATTACAGTCAGTACTGGATACCAAAATATACCGAAAGAAAGAGCTACCGGGTCTTTTACAGAAATAGACAATTCTGTGCTCAATGAACAAGTGGGAACCAATATCCTTGAAAGGCTGCATGGAGTAGCCAGCAGTATATCTTTTGATAATAAAGTATCCTATCAAAAAAAATTAGGTTTTACCATCAGAGGGCTAAGCAGTATCAATGGGCCTCAGGACCCGCTTATTATCGTTGATAATTTTCCTTATGACGGAGATATTAATAATATCAATCCGAATGATGTGCAGAGCATTACCATCCTGAAAGATGCGGCTGCTTCTTCTATTTGGGGCACCAAAGCCGGCAATGGCGTAGTAGTTGTTACTACAAAGAGTGGACATTTTAATCATCCCTTGAAAGTAGAAGTAAATACCAGCCTCAGCATCACCGGAAAGCCCGATCTGATGTCCCTGCGTACCATTTCATCCAGCGATTACATAGACATAGAAGAGATGCTATTTAATAATGGTTATTACAATAGTTACCTGAATAATACCATATATCATCCTGCTGTCTCTCCAGTAATAGACTTATTAACTCAGGAAAACGCTGGAACCATTTCATCCACTGTTGCTCAAGCATTAATTAACGGATACCGAAACATGGATATCAGAAAACAATATCTCAAATATATGTACCGGGAGGCAGTTGCGCAGCAATATTCAATTAACATGGAGGGAGGCAGTGACCGCATCGCCTATTATTTATCTGCAGGTTATGATAAAGATATAGACGCGCTATACAATACCAATAACAGGCTGACATTCCGCAGTAAAAACGAATATAAGCCTTTTAAAAATCTTCAAATCTCATTAGGTATCCAATATACTCAGACAACTATTGGATCAGGGAGGCCTGCTTATGGTTCTGTCAGCATCAACAATCAATGGCAAATACCTTACTTAACGTTTGCAGATGCAAATGGCAATCCTTTGCCGGTAGCTAAGGTCTATAACACCCAATATACCGATACAGCAGGAGAAGGAAATTTATTGAACTGGAAATATTATCCTTTAGAGGATTATAAGCATAACACAAATAACACAAATCAACAGGACATGTTGGCGAACGTTGGCATACATTATAAAATATTAGACGGATTAAGCTTGGATGCAAAATATCTGTATGAAAGACAAAATCTTTCAGGGCAGAATCTGGAAGACATGCAAAGCTATGCAGCAAGGGACTTGATAAACGAATTTACACAGATTGCCCCTTCATCTGGACCAGCTACCTACATTGTTCCTTTAGGCGATATCCTGAACACCTCTAATACCATCCTGGAATCGCAGGATCTGAGAGGTCAGATAAATTACGATAATACCTGGGGTAAAAATAGTCTTTCAGCCATAGCAGGCAGCGAAATAAGACAGTCCAAGACAGCCGGTAGCAGCAACACCTTTTATGGTTACGATCCTCAGACGGATATTACTTCACCGGTAGATTACCTGAATGCTTATCCCACTTCTTTAGGAATGTATCTCACTATCCCCGGAGGTAGTGGACTTTCCGGTACTTTAAATAGGTATGTTTCTTTTTATGGAAATGCGGCTTATACGTATGAGGGTAAATACACTTTATCAGCCAGTGGGCGCAAGGATGCTTCCAATTTATTCGGTGTATCTACCAATAATAAATGGAAGCCATTGTGGTCAACCGGATTAGCGTGGCTCATTTCAAGGGAATCATTCTATCATAGCGGTGTGCTACCCTTCCTGAAGCTAAGAGCCACATACGGCTATAGCGGTAATACAGATCCATCCAGAACGGCGGTCGTTACTTTAGTGCATAGTGATCCCAATTGGCCGAGTAACCTGCCAACAGACCGGGTTGATCAATTTCCTAATCCGAATTTAGGATGGGAAAAAGTAAGAACTATTAATATAGGGATAGATTTCAGGATTAAAAGAAATATTCTAAGCGGGAGCATTGACGGATATTTAAAAAACGGAATGGATCTTTTTGGACCTGTACCTATAGATCCTACCACCGGTCTGAATGGGCGCCCTTCAATCATGGAGAATGTGGCTGATATGAAAGGGAAGGGAATAGATATAAATATCAATAGCAAAAACATAGACCGGCAAATAAAATGGAACACCCATTTTCTAATCAGCTATTCTTCCAGTAAAACAAGCACCTATTATAATAACCATAATGGCTTTAGCGAACAGTTCGTTAATGATGGTTCTTCTATTAATCCACTTCCCGGTCAACCTTTGTATGCCATTGGTTCATATAAATGGGCAGGATTGGATGACCAGGGAAACCCACAGGGGTATATAGGAAAAGACATCAGTGAGGATTATACAACCATTTTAAATAATACTCCCGTACAAGACCTGATTTTTAAACCTTCTTTACCGGACTATTTTGGTTCAGTTATTAATAGCTTTAGTTGGAAAGGTTTTAACATGACGGTTAATATTACCTTCAAAGCAGGTTATTATTTTATGAAGCCTTCATTTGGTTATGGGGGTCTTTTTAATAATGGAGCCGCCCCAGGCACTTCGGATTTTTCAAAACGGTGGCAGGAACCTGGTGACGAAAAAAAGACAAATGTTCCATCCATGATTTACCCCGCCAATAGCAACAGAGATGTCTTTTACCTGTCTTCAGCTACACTGCTCGAAAATGCAAGCAATGTAAGATTACGATACATTGATCTAAGCTATGATTTTGCCGGAAGAATAGTCAGAAGGACACCTTTTCAACTATTACAATTGTATGCATACGCCAGCAATCTTGGGATTCTTTGGCGGGCCAATAAAGATGGCATTGATCCTGATTATCTTTCTATGGTACCTCCACCGGGAAGAACTTATACGATTGGAATCAGAGCAGGTTTTTAATGAAAAACTGGTTTAAAAAAATAATCTTAAATCTTATAAAGATGAAAAAACATGTAAATACAAAGGAACTCAAATGGATTTTAACAAGTTCATTCCTATTTTCTTTAGTCCTCATTTTCTCATCATCCTGTAAAAAATATTTAGATGCCAAGCCGGATAAATCTTTGGTTACTCCCGAAAGTGTTCAGGATTTACAAGGGTTATTGGATTACTATTCCTATATGAACAACCAGTGTTCCGATCAGGGCGGGATCGCTTCCGATAATTATTACTTAAATGATTCGGATTTCGCAGCCTTATCTGCCGATAGAGAAAGAAGAGCTTATTTATGGGAATCGAATATATTTATGGGGGGAAGTCCTACCGACTGGCAAAATGAATATACCGTTGTTTACAATGCAGATATAGTGCTCGACAATATTGGAAATATTGTTAGAAACTCAACCAATACATCTGCATGGGATAATTGTAAAGGGTCGGCGCTGGTATTCAGAGCAAAATCATTTTACGAAATAGCTCAAATATGGGCTAAATCTTATGATAGTGCCACAGCAGATAATGTTTTGGGAATTCCATTGCGTCTCACATCCAATTTTAACGTAAAGTCAGTGAGGTCAAATTTAAAGGACACTTATAACCGGATCATCAATGATTTGAAAGCTGCAATTCCCTTATTACCTAACATGCCTATTTTCCCTTACCGTCCTTCGAAATGTGCTGCGTATGGATTATTAGCACGAACTTATTTAGTGATGGGCAATTATCAGCAGGCGGGATTATATGCTGATTCTTCCTTACAAATTGATAATAAACTTCTGAATTATAATACGCTTGATCCTGCATCTTCTTATCCTTTCTCTGATGTTCAGTTTACAAATCCGGAGGATATCATGCACTCAACCTGTCTCGGTGTCAATTATGATATTATACCATGGGAAGCAAGGATAGATTCAGTATTGTACCAATCTTATGATGCAAATGACCTGAGGAAGGTATTATTCTTTACCCCTAACCCTGATGGCTCCGCTTATTTTCAGGGGAGTTATGATGGCGCTTCGGGCGTAATGTATAACGGAATTGCCACTGACGAAATGTATCTCATCAGAGCAGAGTGTAATGCGAGATTGGGCAACCCTGATAAGGCCCTTGATGATCTAAATACATTATTAAGCAATAGGTATAAGACAGGTACCTTCATTCCATATACTTTGAATAATACTAATAATGTGCTCAACCTGATTCTTTCAGAAAGGAGAAAGGAATTAATATTCAGGATGCTCCGTTTCTCTGATCTTAAGAGGTTAAATAGGGATGGAGCAAATATTACCTTAAAACGTATTATCAATGGCCAGGTTTATACTCTACCACCGAATGATCCGCGTTATGCATTGCCTATTCCTGATGATGTTATTAAATTAACTGGAATGCTTCAAAACTAAGCGAACGCCACAACGGTCATTTAGATAAAGAGAGGGCAAGGAAATTCGATAAACTCCTTGCCCCTTCAATTTAAGCATTCAGATTAACGCTTTTGAGCGTTATTACTGAAATTGTTACCGCCATCCGGCATTCCGGTATTAGGGTCAAAGGTAATACTCAATGTAGTTAAATCTGATGGTGGTGTCCCTGTAATACCTTGAACCTGAACCGCACATTCATTCCCAGCACCCGGACAGCTTGGTTCAGAAGATGCCGGATTGGTATAATTTGCCTTATTAGAACGGTCGGTGACACTTTGTGAGGTACCGGTATAAGTGTACCAATAAGTGCCTGCTTCTATTTTACTATTGTTCCGTGCAACAGTAAATGCACTCGCTGCGACTCCCGCTATAACAGCCAGAATAGGCAGCACTAATTTAGATTTGTATGACATTTTTTTGAATTTTAAAAGTGAAAAAATAATTAGAAAAAGGACGAACGTGTTTATTAGTTAACAATATCCCTACTCTCTCCCAGGTTTTCAGTTACTTCCTGCTGCCGTTAGCCCCGGCAGTGAGGCTTGCCTGCCGGCC
Source organism: Chitinophagaceae bacterium (assembly GCA_004322015.1). Lineage (GTDB taxonomy): Bacteria > Bacteroidota > Bacteroidia > Chitinophagales > Chitinophagaceae > FW021-bin31. The sequence goes on along the minus strand of SCQT01000009.1, from coordinate 1,492 downwards.
AGGCAGGCATTATTGCAATAATATCTTTAATTATTTTCTATCACATATATCACACCCGGAAACCACATTAATCATACTGCTCGAACAGACTTCTTCTTTCTATTGCTTATTTTGTAATATGATTTTTTGTTTCCATAAAGACGAATTCCGATTATTGCGAAAAGTATCAACACAAGGTTGAAAACAACATGTTGTCTCCAATTGAGTAGGGAAATAAATCCACCACAACTGCACGGAAGTGGTTTACCCGACAAAAGCATAAGGCATAAATAAACGGTAAATACGATTAGCAAAGCTGCTGATCCATACAGGCCTCCTTTCCTGGTAGTAGGTAATAGCAGAAGCAAACTAATAAGTAATTCAGTAGCCGGGACTATCCACGCTATTATTCCGGCAAAAGACTTTAAATATGGATGAGTGTGCAACTGCGCAACAAATAAAGGAAAATTGAAAATTTTACTGGTAGCTGCGTAGATAAAAATGCCGACAAGGAGGGCGCTGATGATCTCTATGATCCATTCTTTTTTCATAGCATGTTAGTTATTGATAATAAATGTAGCTGTTGGAAAATCCTGTCAATTGGAACTGATGCCGGGCTGGAGTAACGATTACCTGTTCTTATTGCTTATGTAAAGTTATAACGCCCTTTACCAAAAGCACTTATTACATCGGCACTTTTATTTATTACATCCGCACTTTTTTTAGCCTGTTACTTTTTTTCTCCCTAAACCGGCTCGGATTCATGCCAAATTTTCGTCTGAAGGCTAAAGTCAATGCAGATTGGTGATTATACCCAAACATTTCCGATATCTCTTTTATTGATGTCCTGTCCTCTTGGACATAACGTAATATTTTTTTCATTTTTACATCCAGGAAATACTTGTAAATGGATTTGCCGTATCGTTGTTCAAATATCTCTTCCATCTTTCTTCTGTTGACGTTAATTATTCTTGCGAGCTCATCGAGGGTGGGGGGGTGCGGCTGAAAGATATGGCTTATCAGCGTTTCTTTAATAAGTTGTGCTTTTTTTTGATCGGTGGTAATGATTAGTTTGGTATCTTCATTTTTCATGGCTTAACGGGTAGAGGACGATTGAAGGGTATTTAGTTGTTATCATTGAAAAGATCAATCATATCAGGGGATATGGGCTCTGCTTTTTCAACCGTATCTCCGTAATAGATAACCTGCACATAAAAATTATATAGCCTGTATATAATCATGGTACGTTTGACATATACTTTTATAAACAATAATTTCCCGAACTCATCTATCAGTCGAGTTTTTCCTGCAAGGCTGAATTGACAAAACTCGCTTTTGTTTATCATAAAGAAACCTGAATGCGGATGTCAATCTTTGCTGACAAGCCTTTCTGCTACGAAAAACGATCGCGCTTGAACATAAACATTTTAAAGATCATTTGATTTTTCAGGTTTGGTCATTATACCCTTTCCTTCAAGAACCTGCATATTATAGGTATCACTTACGTGCATGT
>SCQT01000092.1 GCA_004322015.1 Chitinophagaceae bacterium | reverse complement strand
TCACTCAAAAAGTAAGTTAACAGATAAAGATCATAGTTAATACATTCAATAATGACAGATTTCTATACGCTAAAACAATTCATATTATGCATTTCATAATGCGATACGCTAAAATACTTATACCTTTGTTATGCTTTTTGTTGCCGCAAATGGTCGAAGCTTTTCCTGCGGTAAAGCTTACTCTGATACAAACGGATTCCCTTCCGGCAAAGAAAGATACTGTTTCAAAAGAAGACAGTGCAAAGAATATAATTCCCGTTGATACTAATAAGATCTACAGCGGATTGTACGTGAAGAATGGTATAGTGCCCGAAAAAGTTTCTATTTTTCCTTTTACTTCGCTGCAGCAAATGTTGAAAGGCAATGTAGCCGGAGTATATGTGCAGGAGCCCAGCGGGGAACCCGGAAGTGAAATGAGCATGTTGATCCGGGGAACCGCCATACCTTATATGAACCATAAAGATGTTTACAACGCACAACCTACGGTTGTATTGGACGGGGTACCTCTTATTATGGATGATCCTTTTGCGTTCGATATTCAGGAATATGATTATAACCGCTTAGGCCCTGCTACCAATTTACTTTCTGCCATAGATCCTAACAATATTGCCTCGATAAAAGTAGTAAAAGATTTTGCTGAAGCTGCCATTTATGGTCCCAGGGCTGCCAATGGGGGTGTGATTGTTGTTAATACGAAAGCGCCTGTTATCGGCGGCAGAAAGATAAGCTTTAACACCTATTTTGGATTCTCTCAAAAGCCAGCCATTTTTTCCACCAATGCAAAATACGAAAATGACTTCAGACAACCTTTTTATGACCGGTATGCCAGCCAGGAGGATATCCTTACTTATCCTTTGTATTTAAGGGATTCCACCAATCAGGAATATTACGGGCCTTCCAACTGGACTGATCTGTATTATAAGAACAGCATTGTCAGAGGGGCTAATGCCAGCCTTTCCAGCGGAAGCGAGAGGGCCAATTTCCGTTTTGCGGTTGGTAATCAGCAAACGAATAATCCGGCGGATAATACCCGTTTGGATAATTATAATGCCATGTTCATGATCAATATGCTCCCCGTCAGTTGGTTAACTATCTCAAGCATGATCAATGCTACCAGGCTGGAACGCAGGCGTAACACCTATTTGAGAGATCGTTTTGCGGAAATGCAGTATTTGCCGGATTTGGAAAATCCTATTGCTCCAAACAAAACCGGCTATGCTAAACTGCTCAACGAGATGGACAAATCCTTCGATAATAATAAAAGCAATGTATTGACCGGGTATTTTTCTCTTAATTTCCACTTTGGTGAAGATTGGAAATTCATTTCATTCTTCGGGATGGATTATAATGAAGGATTAAGGGATGTCTTTTATCCGTCCACTGTAATGGAAACAGTCAATTATGTTTCCAATTATTTCGGCTATAACCAACGGATATTATTTAATAATACCCTTAGTTATCATCACCAGTGGAATAAGGTGCATGATCTTACCATAGAAGCGGGAGAGGTATTTAATGCGGACTACAGCCGTTATAATTACAACTATGCTTTCGATGGCCCCAATGATCTTATCAAAATAAATGAACTGTATTCTGATCCTAATTTTTCAAATTATCTGTCTTCAAAAGCTTTCGACAGAGGCCTGATGGGATTGTTTTTAGATAAAAACCGCAGTCGCCTGCTATCCTTTTTCGGAAGGACTGCCTACAATTATAACAATATACTGGATTTTTCCGCTTTGTTAAGAGCAGATGGATCTTCCAGCGCACAACCTGACGATTGGTGGTTAGTGTCGCCAACCTTTTCTGCCGGAGTGAATTTAAAAAAATTGTGGCTTAATGATAATACCGGCATCAGCAATCTAAGGCTGCACGCAAGCTGGGGCAGAGTAGGCCGCCTCCTTACCGATGACCGGTTCGGAGAAGGCCCTCAATATGTGCCTGACATGTCTTTTAATAACAATCCGGTGCGGGTTTCTTATAATGCGTTTCCAGGATTATCGAGGCCTTATTCTACGGGTTATATAGGTTATGGGATAAAATGGCCTTACACGGATCAGTTAGACATAGGCCTGGATGCGGGTATTTTGCACAACCGTGTAACTGCATCGGCGGATGTCTATAACAAAATGGATGTGAATATGCTGATGGCTGTCCCGTTCGCTTCTGCCAACGAATATGGCTATACTTCGGCTTATGAAAACGGTTTAAGGGTCCGTAACAGAGGGTTGGATTTCAATGTGCAGGTAACCGTATTCCCTGAAGGAAGCAGATTCCAGTGGATACCGGCCGCTAACATCAATTTCAATCAAAATACGCTGATGGCGCTTCCCAACGGGCTACGGCAAATGATTATCGGTTCGGGGGGCACTGCCCGCCTGCTTGAAGTAGGGCATGCCATTGATCAGTTCTGGCTTCTGCAGAATGAAGGTATTTATAACAGAGAGAAAGATATTCCGGTCAATCCTGCCACAAACCAGAAGATAACTTATGAAGGCACTCCCATTTCTGCAGGGGATCCTATATGGAAAGATCAGAATGGAGATTATACAATTAATGATGCCGATAAAGTGATGACGGGTCATTATTTACCCCGGGTATCCGGCGGATTCGGCAGTGATTTTCAGTATCGTCAGTTCACTTTGGGTTTTTCATTCTACTTCGCCTTAGGCAGAGATATATTGAATCAGGAAATGGCTAATAAGTTAGATTTTATCAATAACGAAGGTGTTATTTCCATGAATGCTGTCAAAGAGATCACCTTCTGGCAGAAATCGGGAGATTATTCTAAATATCCTGAATATAATCCGTGGAGTAACGTCATTCCTTACCGGTTAGATCAAAATTTATTTTTAGAAAACGGGTCTTTTCTGAAACTGAGGACCCTGTCGCTTCAATATGATGTGACCGGAGCACGGTGGTGGAATAAAAAATCCTTAATTCATGGGTTAACTGTCTATGCCACCGGCAGCAATTTGTTCACGGTCACGCCTTATAGTGGAGGCGATCCGGAGTTGGTGGATTACAACGGAATAGATACCGGTTATGGGTTGCCCATTCCGAGAACTTTCACAATTGGGGTAAAAATGAATCTGTAATTGCGGATGAATTATAAAAATTAAAGCATGAATCGTTATACGAAAATATTAGGACTTTCTCTTCTGTGCCTGTCCCTGGCGACCGGATGCAAAAAGATATTGGACATTCATTCTTCTCATGCAGTAGATGAAAATAATTTTTGGAACTCTCATGATGATACCCGCACAGCATTAATAGGGGCTTATGGCCTGATGAGGGCGGCTTTAGCCAATGATGACGCTTATTGGATGTATGGCGATTTACGCGATGGAGATTTTAAATCATACCAACGCCAGGATTTAAAAGCGATTATTGACGGCAACCTGAATGCTTCTTTCCCTCTGTTGGATGATCTTTCCAACTGGCGCCGGTTCTATGCGGTTATTAATGCCTGTAACATGTTTTTGGAGCATGTAGGGGAAGTAAAAGCGCGGGATCCGAGGTACAGCGAGCAAAATATGAAGGTGGACATAGCTAATATACGGTTCCTGCGTGCATTCGCTTATTTCCTGATGGTGCGTATATGGGGAGATGTTCCGCTGATCACTACCTCACATGACGGGCAGTTTCAGGAAGTCCCACGCACCGACCAGGCCAAGGTGCTTGCTTTCTGTGAGCAGGAGCTGCAGGCTGCTGCAGCAGATCTACCCTATCTTTATAGTTCTAACGATCCTCAGCAAATTGGTTTGTATTATAATGAAGATGCGGGTCGTTGGCAGGGAGCTATTGCCCGTAAGTTGTCTGCGTATGCCGTGCTTGCACATGTGGCGGCCTGGGAAGGCAAATATGCCGATGTGGCTGTCTATACCAAATTTATCATGGATAATTATTCTAAGGAGGGACATAGCTTTATCAGCACCAGTACGCTTACCAACTCCAACGGGATCTTTGCCGGCAGAACTGCCAATCAAATGGTGGCTTTTAATTTCGTTTATGCTCATGCAGAAGCCTCCTATTCCGGCCATATAGAAGAGCTTACGCTGGCGCAACCGCTGATAGATAAGCAGTACCCGGATATTTATGTACCGAAAAACACCATCACTTCCGTATTTAATGAGGTAAATGATCAGCGCTTTAGCTTGGACACACTTACCGGTCTTCCCACATCTGAAAATTACTTTACCAATTTTAGTACCCAAATCCCCATTTTTTCAAAGATAAAGGTTATCCGTGATGGAAACAGTTCAAACCCTTCCTTCAGGATATTCAGCAGCGCTGTTTTATTCACCCGGATGGAAGAGATAGCCCTCCTGCGGGCAGAAGCATTAGCCATTAACGGAGATCAGGCAGGAGCAATTGAAATGTTGAATGATGTGCGGGGAGAACGGGGATTAACAAATTATAATTCCGCACTGAATGGTGATTTAATCAGCGCCATTTTTGCCGAACGGCGCAGGGAGCTGATGGGTGAAGGATGGCGCTGGTATGATTTAGTGCGATACAACCGGATTAAACAAAGTGATCCCGATTTTATGCAATTGATCAATAACGGAGGCATTTATTGGCCTATTGCTAAAGAAATTATCCAAAATAATAAGGCGATTACGCAAAATGCTTATTGGAAATAGAAGAATTATGAAAAATAAAACCGGTCTTGCAATAAAACTAACCCAACGTATTCTTATGCGAAGGAACAGGATTCTTATTGTATCCATCATTGCGTTTGGCATTATTGGCGGGTGTAATAAGAATAAGGGTTTTTATAATTATAAACAATCAACAACCAGCTTTAATGGTAATATCTACGATTTTTTGAAAAGCCAGCCCCATCAGTTTGATTCTTTTCTGTATGCGGTGGACAGAGTAAAGTTGACTGACAGCCTTAAAAATGGAAGTTATACCGTATTTGCTCCTGTCAACATCAGTTTTGAGCAGACCCTATCAGCCATGAATGAGCTGAGGGCAAAGCAGGGACGTCAGCCTCTTGACCTCGGCTCAGTGCCTCTTGATCAATTGGATACTTTAATAAGCCGTTATATCATTCTGGGAAAAATTCCTTCGGACAGTATGAAGTATCAGGACGGACTCGATATGCCAACTATCGGGAGCGGTTATCTGATGAATGGGAAAATTACGTATGTCAACGCAGAGGGGTTAGTGAACGGAGGCCCTGGAATTATTACTTATAGTGATAGAAAGGGATCTGTCTATACGAACAGATGGGTCAGCGCCAACACAGTAGCCATAGACATGAAAGCCTCCAATGGTTATATTAATATTTTAGATAAGAATCACATCTTTGGCTTTGGGGAGTTTATACAACGGATGGATCCTACTTACTCCATACCATTCTTAGGATATCCCCTTCCTATTCCGGGTACGATAGGCTTGCAACTCTATGATCTTGGAGGTGAAGGGGTTGCTTATCATGATAATGATGCTTCTAATAACGGCGGGAAATTCCGTCCGAATGAAGGGGTGGATATTGAAAATGCGGGCAATGGAGAAAATGGCTATGATATCGGATGGACGAATCCCTTTGAATGGATGAATTATACGGTTAATATTGCTGAAGCAGGTCAATACGAGGGTTTTATCCGTGCTGCCTCGCCGAATAATGACGGGCGTCTTCACCTGGAATTGGATGGACAGGATATTACAGGGCCTATTACTATCCCGGGTACGGGGGGGTACCAGAATTATAATAATATATATTTTGTTACAAAACCATTACCTGCAGGCGTACATGTACTAAAATTATTTTATGATTTTACTGTATATAACCTTCGGTTCCTGCATTTCGTTCCTCTGAATCGTCCATTTCCCATTCCCGGAACAATCGGGGTGGAGAATTTTAATCAGGGGGGAGAAGGAGTAGGATATCATGATAGGGATTCGAGAAATAATGGTGGAAGATACCGGCTTACGGAAGGTGTGGATATTGAGCAGGATCATGAAGGGGGGTATGATGTGGGGTGGACAAATGCCGGTGAATGGATGGCTTATACGGTGAATGTGCTTCATTCAGGTATGTATTATATTGATGCCCGGGTAGGAAGTCCCGGGAACCCTAACGGCGGACATAATTTTCACTTTGAGTTTGACGGGAAGACGGTAGGAGATACCCTTACCTGCCCTAACACCGGAGGTTGGCAGAACTGGACGAATGTAAGAGAATCCGTCTATCTGACTAAGGGAGTGCACCTGATGGTATTCTATGAAAATGATGGTGGCTATAATATTAAATCATATACGTTTACTGCCATTCAGTAAGAGAAAATATTTTTAGAAAGAGATCATGATATTTAAAATCTAATATATGCGATCAGGAAAGCTAACATATTGTGTACTTATATTTGGAGCGATACTATTATTCTCAGGCGCTTGCAGAAAATGGCTGCCCAAGGATCTGGATTATATTAGCAAGAATGCCACCTATACGCAAACTGTTTTTCAGCCGATATTAGGGAGAACCACACTTTATTCCGAGATATTCAATACGGATAATTCGAGTATTCCGCTGCATTTTAAAATAGTCAATGTACGGTATGCATCCACAGGTAAACCATCGAGCGATCTGGAAAAAGAGGTTCCTGTGCTGGTATGGAAACAAGCCTATACAGGATATGAAAAATCCGCCGCTGAAATTGAAGCTAAGCGTACTATGGAAAATCATCCGTTATGGGAAATACGTCCTGAATCAGGTGAT
>SCQT01000284.1 GCA_004322015.1 Chitinophagaceae bacterium | reverse complement strand
GGTGACGGTGCCGGCCCGCCCGCGCTTCATCGGCAGTCCCGGCTGCGTGCGGTTCAAGGCCTGGATCTGACTCTTCTCGTCGCAGCTGAGCACCAGCGCATGCTCGGGCGGGTTCATGTATAGGCCCACCACGTCCAGCAACTTGTCCTCGAAGCGCGGGTCGCGCGAAAGCTTGAAGGTCCGGCCCAGGTGCGGCTTCAAGCCGTTGCTGCGCCAAACGCGGCGGATGGTCGTGGCACCCAGCCCCAGGTGCTCGGCCAGCGTGCGGGTGCTCCAGTGGGTGGCGTTGACCGGCTTGTCATGCAATGTGGCATGTACGATGCGCGACTCCATCGCCGCCGTGACCGTGGCGGGCCGACCTGCGCGCGGAGCATCCTTGCGAAGCGCATCGATGCCGCCATCCAGGAAGCGCTGGCGCCACAACGCCACTTGCCGGCGATCGAGCCCCGCCTCGACCGCGATGTCCTTGTTCTGCAGGCCCGCAGCGGCCATCAGGACCACGACCGCTCTCTGCTGAAGCCGAGCCTGCACTCGCCGGCCCTTGGCCAACACACGAAGCTCCCGCTCGGTGTGCTCGTCCAGTTCAATCGTCTTGGCAATCCGCATCGCTCCAACCTCCTGAGCGATTGGAGTATGCCGACTCAAATAAGTTCTATTACTTCACGCGCAGTACAGACTATGCCGGCTCTTCAGTTCCTGCGCGCTATACGGCGTTTGCTATTGGCGCTTCAAATAACGCCTTATCAGCAGGAACATGAGCACGAACAAAACACCCTTGACATAAATGGTCCTGTAGGTCATATTTATGCCTCAAATACAAAATTTAGGGCAGGCTCTGTCGGACCAGCGCCAGGTCGCGCTGGAGATCTTGCTCGCGCGCGTAGCGCAGGCTTGGGTTTTTGGCCATCAGCTTGTCAACGACAGGCTGCAGCACGGCATGTTCTTTGGGCAGCATGGGCGTTGGCTCATGCGCCTGAAGTGCCAGTGTCGAAACCAGCGTGTCGGCCTGAAATGGCCGCTGACCCGACAGCAATTCAAACATCACCACCCCCAGACTGTAAAAATCCGTCTGCGGCGTAATCCGCTGGCCACTCACCTGCTCCGGGCTCATGTAGGAAGGCGTACCGATCAGGTCCCCGTGGCGGGTCAGGGCCAGATCCGGGCTGTCGGATTGGAATATGGATTTGGCAATGCCGAAATCCGTCAAGACTACTGAACCATCGGAGCGCAGCAACAAGTTCTCGGGCTTCAGGTCGCGATGAACCACTCCCAGGTCGTGTATCACCGACAACGCGCCAGCAATCTGGGATACCAGCGCGATGACACTTCGCTGGTCCACTGCGCCACCCATCCGGGAACGCAGGTTGCCACGTTCAAAGTACTCCATGGCGGTGTAGGCATGGGTGTCACTAAACCCCTGTTTGAATATCTTGACGATATTGGGGTGGTCGATCTTTGACAGCAGGGTGTATTCCTGGATGAAGCGCGCCATGCGGGCGGCCGATTGACTGCCTGTATTGAGCACCTTCAACACGGTCGGCGTGTCGTCCGGTTCATGTACGGCCAGATAGACGTCCGACATCCCTCCGGTCCCGATCCGCCGAAGGATCCGATACCCCGCCAGGCGCAACGGCGCTTCGGCCCCGGCAAACGAGAGGTGCTTGAGCGCCGCCAGTTTTGACTCAAGGGCTCCCTTGACGGCGCGTGCCACCATCTCGGAGTTTCTTTTGAGGGCGGTTTGAACTTCGTTGGTCTGCGCGCCCAGACTCCCCGTCGTGTTGATCGTCTCCTCCATGGACGTATCCATGCCTCGCACTTCGATCACCTTCACATCCGTACTTTTGTCCTGAATCTGCAACGACGTCGCGGCTCCAGTTTGTACGTTGGGGCCAGCTTGTTGCAGCACGGTTGAGCTGGCGACAATCAGCCAGCCCAATTGCTTGCTGGCGGACTGAAGCCTTGCCGCTGTATTGATGGCATCGCCTGTCGGTATGACCTCCTTGCTTTGCAGGGAGTCCGGGCGGCAAATCGCGACTTCTCCCGCATGGAGTCCTATTCCCACCGTCATGGGCGGCAGGCCACGATCGGCAAAGCGTCGTTCGAGCTGCCATCGAAACACGTTGGTGGCCAGCACGATGCCCAGCGCCGCCGCCACAGCTCGACCGGCGGCGGGTACGGGTACGGCTTCGTCCGCGCTGTCGGGGAAAACGGCCATCAAACCGTCACCAAGCTGCCTGAGGTACTGCCCCCCGTTTCGCCGCACAGGTTCGTGAATTCTTTCAAAGTATTCGCTCAGAAGTTCCGCAACTTCCGCCGTCGTGAGCTTCTCCGCCAACGAGGTAAAATCGAGGATGCCCGAAAACAAAACGGTTGCCTGAATCACTGGTTCCGCCACCGCACCAACGGGTGGCGCAAGCTCGAACTTGCCGAACGAGTTGCCGCCCCCCAGGCTGTCGCTGTAGGCTCGGCGCAAACGTTCTTCCTGCGCCGTCTGTGCCGCCGCGATGGCACCTTGAATGCGAAAGTTTTTCTTGATCAGACCCTCAAGTGCATTGAGCAACTCGACGTCGGTGAAGGGTTTGACCAGGTAGTCGTCGGCTCCGAGCGTCATGCCCAGACGCATACTGTCGCGCGTGCCACGTGTGGTCAACAGCATGACCTGCGTTGAAGCCAGGCCGGTGTCATTGCGAATGGCCTCCAGCAACTCAAAGCCATCCATCTCGGGCATGTTGACATCGGAGATTACGACGTCGGGTTTGATTTGCATCGCCATTTCAAGGCCAAGTCGCCCGTTGGCTGCAGACACCAGGTGAATGCCCTCGAGGGTCAGGCAGCGAATGATGCTGTTGCGAACGACTTCATCGTCATCGACGACGAGAACCGTGATTATGTTCGATGCCAACTGCTTCGGATGGGTCATCATGATCTCCTTGCTGGTAGTGAAAAATGGAACACCGCGCCGGCATGGGGCTTGCCCTGCGCCCACACCCGGCCGCCATGACGCGTCACCACGCGGTGCACAATGGCCAGACCAACGCCCGACCCTTCGAATTCCTCGGTGCTGTGCAGGCGCTCGAACACTTCAAACAGCTTGGGGTAATGCTCCATACTGAAGCCCGCGCCGTTGTCCCGAACTGAATAAACGATCTTGCCGCCCTCTGTGCGCCCGCTCACCTCGATCTCGGGATTGGGCGACTTGCTGGTGTACTTGACGGCATTGGAGAGCAGATTCATCCACACTTGCCGAAGCAAGCTGGGGTCCGCGCTCGCCGGTGGCAGCGGGCCTACTGAAAGCTTGGGTGTTTTGTCCACCGGATACCCCTGGAGCACTTCCTGGACGACGCCATGGACCAGCTGGTTCATGTCCAGATCAGCGCTGGCGAGGGCCTGCTGGGAGCATCTGGAGAAGGCGAGCAGGTCGTAGATCAGTTGGCTCATCAACTTGACGTTGCTGCGGATCGCGGACAGATACTCAAGCCCCGTCTGGTCCAGCTGGCCGGCATACCTCTTCTCGAGCAGGCCGACATAGCCACCGATCACGCTCAGCGGTGAGCGAAGATCGTGTGAGGCAGAGTAGCTGAAGCTCTCCAGATCCTTGTTGACGGCTTCAAGATGCTTCGCGCGTTCCTGGAGTTCGGTGTTCAGTTTCCGTATTTCCCGTTCCATCTCCCTTTGCTCGGTCACATCCTCGGAGATTCCCAGCAGATGCCCTGGCCGCCCAAGGCCGTCGGGCACCAGGACCTTCTTGGTGTGAAGCATTCGTATGCCCTTGTCACGGGTCTGCACCGCTTCCTCGCGGATGTCCAGAGCCGTACCGTGCGTCAGCACTTCCCGGTCCTGCGCGGTGAAGTGGTCGGCCAGCTCCCTCGGAAAGATGTCATGGTCGCTTTTGCCCACCACGGCGTCGCGCGCGTGGCCGAGCAAGGCCTCGCCCGCGAGGTTCCAGCGGACATATCGCAAATCCACGGCGTCCTTGATGAACACCAGGTTGGGCATGTTCTCGATCACGGAGTCGAGAAAGCGATTCGCCGCCGCGACCTCGGCCGAGCGCAGCTCCAGCGTATCCCGGATTTGCCCAAGTTCCTTGTTGCGCTGAATCGCTGCGTCGTAAGTGGATAGCAGCAGGTTGAGGATCTGCAGCCGGCCGGCCGTGATGTAGTGTCGCTGGCCGTTGAAAAAAATCTCCACCCCCATGCCTGAATTTTCAGTCGCGCCGAACTCGTGATTCAGCAGCATGTACTGCACGCGCCCGAGCAAATACCGCTCCTCATACGGTTTGAGAATAAAACTGTCGGCGCCACATGCCAGTCCGCGGATCACGTCGTCGGGGTCGGACATCGTGGTCACGAGAATCACCGGAATCCCGGCAAGAGCGGGGTCGGCCTTGATGCGGCGGGTGAGATCGTAGCCGTCCATCTCCGGCATCACCACGTCGCTGATGAGCAGCCCGGGCCGGAATTGCGCCGCCTGCGCCAGCGCCAGCCGGCCGTTGCCGACGACACGCACTTCGTATCCCTGTTGTTCAAGAAAATACCGTAGTCGCTGGGCCTGCGTCGGACTGTCTTCTGCAATCAAGATTTTTGCCAGAACGATGGATTGGCGATCGGCCGAACTCATGATTTCTCCTCCTTCGCTACTGTCGATTTGCCGACAGATGAAACAAGTGCCTGGGCGATCTGGTCTGCGGGCAGCACATACGTCGCGCCCCCCAGCGCAATGGCCTGACCGGGCATGCCGTGCACGATCGAGCTGGCCCGGTCCTGTGCAATCGTGCGGGCTCCCCGGTCCTTCATGAGCTTGAGTTCGGCTGCGCCGTCCTTGCCCATGCCGGTGAGCAGCACGCCCAGCGCGTTCGCACCGCGCACTTCAGCCAGCGAGCGGAACAAAAACGCCACTGTGGGCCTGAGTCCGCTTTCGGTCGGCTCGCTGGCAAGAATGATGCGGCCGCTGGCATCAATTCCCATATGGAAGTCGTCCGGCGCCAGATAGACGTGGCCGGGCACCGGCAGCATGCCATGCGAGCCGACCAACACTGGCAAGCGGGTGCTTTGTTTCAGCCATGCGGCCATGCCGGACAGGAACCCGTGTGCGATGTGCTGGACCACGAGAATCGGTACGGGAAAGTCGTGCGGCAGTCCCGACAGGATGGTTTGCAGCGCCGGGGGCCCTCCTGTGGAGGCGCCGATACCGATGATCTTCACGTTGGCATTCACTGGGCGTCCCTGGGAGGACACTGCCGGCGACGGCGCAGCGCTGGCCCGTGGCCGCAGCCGGCGCCGCACGACCTTGACTTCTGACATCAGCTTCACCGTCTGCAGGAGTTTGCCAGTCACCGCGTCAACATCGGAATGGCCACGATCGGTTGGCTTCTCTATGCAGGCAATCGCCCCCGCCGCCAGCGACCGAAACACCGTGTCGCTTGCCAGCGCGCTGCAGATGACGATCGGTACGGGCCGCGCGTCCATGATGCGCTTTGTGGTCTCGAAACCATCCAGCCCCAGCATGTGAATGTCCATCAGGACGACATCGGGCATGCTGCTGTCAAGGTAGTCGATGGCAGACTGGCCATCCGCGACGGCGCGGATCACGCGAATCTTTGGATCGGATTCGAGCAGGCGAGCGAGGAACGTGCGCGTCGCCGCGGAGTTCTCCACCAGCAGCACGTCAATCTTGCCTTCAGTCATGGTGGTTTGCCTTCAAACAAGCCGCTGGACGGCTTCGAGCAGATTGCCCTGCTCGAAGCCGCTCTTGACAATGTACGCGTTGGCCCCCGCGTCGACCCCGCGTTCCCGGTCCTCCCTGGTGTCCAGCGCCGTCACGAGTACCACTGGTAGATCGGAGAGCTTCGGGTCGGACCGGATCCGCGCCGTCAAATCGAACCCATTGAGGCGCGGCATTTCCACGTCGGACACCAGTAGATCGAAGTGCTCGGTGCGCAATTGGGAAAACGCATCCAGCCCATCCACTGCGGTCTTGACGATATGGCCCGCCGATTCCAAAATGGCTTTGAGAAGCATCCTCGAAGTGATCGAATCCTCGGCGATGAGAATCGAACGGGTCGCGATGCCGGGACGGCTTGCCACGGCGGGCGCGCGCACTTTTACGGAGCCCGGTCTGGAGGCGGACATGAGCAGGTCGGACACGTTGAGAATCGGCGCCACCTGCCCACTGCCGAGCACCGTGGCAGCGGCAATATTGCGCACCCGCGACAGGGGCTTGCGCAGTGGCTTGACCAGGACTTCCAGCTCGTCAAGAACGGCATCGACGGTGAATGCAATGTGGACGTCGCCGGTGCCAAGAATCAGGACGGATGCTCCGCCGGCGTGAACGGCGGGGTCGCGCTCCACGGGTGGCAACTCCAGTACATCGGCCATTTGCACCAGCGGCACCGCGCGCCCCTGATACGAAATGGTCTCGTGCCCCTCGATGGTTTGGATATCGACGGGTTTGACGCGGATCGCGCGCTCCACCTGGGCTGTCGGCACGACCATCAACCGTCCTGCCACGACCACGACAATGCCCCGAAACGCCGCCCGCGTTGCCGGCAGGAGCATCCGGAACGTCGTCCCTGTGCCCGCGCTGCTTTCAACCGAGACTTCCCCTCCCAGTTTTTCGGCCTTCTCTCGCACAATGGGCAACCCGAGTCCGCGACCGGACAATCGCGAGACGGTTGGACTAGTTGACACATCGGACAGGAAAATCAGCGCCTGCGCGGCCGAATCGTCGAGTTGACCGGCCTCGCCTGGAGACAGCAGGCCGCGCCGCAACGCCGATTCTTTCACTTTGGCAAGGTCTATGCCTGCACCGTCATCGGACAGAGATAGCTGCACTTTGTTGCCGTCGAGCCGTGACACAACGAGCGTGATGGCGGCCCTGGACGGCTTGCCGAGCCGGGTCCGTTCAGCCGGTAGCTCGATGCCATGATCGACACTGTTACGCAGCAGGTGGACGAGCGGGTCTTTCATCTCCTCAAGAATGCGTTTGTCGATCTCAACATCTTCGCCGCGGATCGTCAGATCGGCTTCCTTGCCCTGGTCGCGGCACAGATCGCGCACCAGTTTCGGGAACGAGGCCGAGATCGTGGCAAATGGCAGCAGTAGTAATTTCTTGGCGTGCTCGAGCAAGTCATCCGCCAACTTACCGAAGGCATGCCGGTCCTGCTCGGCCGCCCTGACGAGCGCCCCCGTCTTATCCTCGAGCCATTTGAGCGTGTCCAGACTGACATCGAAAAAGTCAAGCAGGCGCGGTAACGCCGAATGCGCGTGCCGGCTCGCATCGCCGGCGCCGCCCTCTGGCGCGTGACGCAGCACTTGCGCGTCCGGCTCGGCCGCCAGCCAGGCTTTGCGCCAGACTGCAAATCGCCCGGCCAATTTGCGCAATTCCGCCTCCTGCTGAGCGGCCGCGAGCTTTGCGGCGAGCATTTCCTCGGCTTCGAGCAACTGCGACTCCAGTTTTGCCACTGCGACGCGGACCGTTTCCTTGGGAGCGGACCTGTCACTTTCACGCACGGCAACGACGACAGGTTTGGTCGGCGGATCCCCCGATAGCGCCGGGCTGGCGTGAACAGCCCCCGGGGCAGAGGGAGCAGGAGTGGACGCAAGAGAGGGAGAAAACTCAAGTTGGCTCAGTGACTGTCGCAGCGATGATGCAAGGGCCGGGGCAACCATGCCGCACGCTTCGGCGGGTGCCGCAAGGCTCGAACCAATGGCGTCCAGCGTGCGGTGCAGCGTGTCCCGTGCCATGGGAGGCGGCGTGCTGTTCTGCCGGCGCCATGAGGCGAACACGCTTTCGATGGACTGGCAAAGCATCTCGATCGCCGTGAGGTCGACCGCCTTTGCGGCCCCCTTCAGGCTGTGCGCGGCGCGGAACATCGCCTCCACGATTTCGCTCCGCGCCCGTGGCGCAGATGTCCTGTCGAGCGCCATTAAGCCGTTCGAAATGGACTGCAGGTGCTCATCCGCTTCGACCTTGAAAGTTGCCCGCAATTGCCGCAGGAATTCGTCGTCCATGGTGCTCGTGCATCCCTGCTTGGCTAAAGCTGGTATTGCGTGGTCAGTTGCTTCATTCGCTGACCGAGTTCATTGAGGTTGCGCGCGGCACTATCGAGCTGTTTCGCACTGGCCACGTTCTGGAGGCTCGCCTGCTTGATGTCCTCCATCGCACCGGCGACCTGGTCCACACCCACCAATTGCTGCTGGCTGGAGGCCGCGATCTGGATCGCTGCTTGGGCGGCCTCGTTCACGCTGGCGGCCAAATCCTGGATTGCAGCGCCTACCACCTCATTCTGCCGGGCTCCGGTTTCCACCGATTTGCTGCCCTCTTCCGTCGCCATGGCGGCGCCGACGCTGGCCTTTTGAATATCGCCCAGGATGGTGCGCACCTGGTTGGTCGCCTGGCGCGATTGCTCTGCCAGACTCTTGACCTCCTGCGCAACCACACCGAAACCCTTTCCGTGCTCGCCCGCCCTCGCCGCCTCAATCGCCGCATTCACAGCCAGCAGGTTCGACTGTGTGGCGAGCTCTTCGACGGTCGCAATGATCTGGCCGATCGCCTGGGTTTGCTCGGACAGTCTCACCATGCTCGCCGAGATCACTTCCATCTGCAGGCGAATGCGGTTCATGCCGGCTGCGGCGTCGTCCAGCGACTTGCGCCGATCCTGGGAGATCTGCACCGCCTTTTGCGCGTCGTCGGAAATCAGTTTGGCTTTCTGGCTGGCGACATGTGCGGTCTGCCGCACTTCTTCCACCGTGGTGGTGGTCTCGCTCACGGCCGCAGCGGATTGGCTGGCACTCGCAGCCAGCTGGCTGGTGGAGGTGGCAATTTCGCTGGCGACCGAACCCAGAACGTTGGCACCTTCCACCAATTGGTGAATTTGGGCACGAAGGTTTTCCGTCATCCGAGCAAACGCATTGCCAAGCACATCCTCGGGGGATTGGGGTTTGACGACAGAGCGCAAGTCGCCGGTTGCGATCTGCCCGGCCGCGGCAGCCATGACTCGCAACGACTGTGCCATGCGCTCGAACGCACGCGCCAGTGCGCCCACCTCATCGCTGCGATCGCTCGGCAACACATGTACGCTCAGATCGCCAACGGTAATTCGTTCGGCCACAGCGGTGAGCTGCTGCAGTGGGCGCGCAATATTGCGCGTGATCAGGAAGCCCGCTAGCAGGGCGAGCGCGAGTGCGCTGAGCGTACCCAGCACAATGATCGATTTCGCCGTCCGGGCAGTGGCGTTCGCCTCATCTACTCGTTGCTCGAGCAAACGTTGCTCCTCGTTTTGCATCTGGCCGATGAGGTTCCCAATATCGTTGGTCACCGCCTCGCCGTCGCCGCCCGTGACGCGCTCAATGGCGGCTTTCTGTCCCTGGGTCTGGTAGATTTGAATCGTTTCCCTGGCATAGTCCAGGCGGGTTTTGATGAGCGAGTCCAGGACGGCCAGACGCTGCTGCTGGCGCGGATTGTCGAGGGTCAGGCTGCGCAACTCCTGAAGGATCGGGGCGATCTTGCCAGCCGCGGCGCGCGACTCTTCGAGAAAGCGCTTCTGGTTGCTGAGGTAGTAGTCGCGATTGCCGAGCTCCACGTCGCGTAACAACGACAGTGGCTGCGCCAGCTGAGCCAGGACCTGATAAGAGTGTCCGCGCCAGTTTGACGCCTCGATCAGATGAATCGTTCCACGGTAGGAAACGGCACCGACAACGACAAAAATCGTCAACGCCAGGCCAAAGCCAGTGGCGATTTTGGTTCCTACATTCCATTTCATTGCACCGCTCTCCCTTGAGTATTGATTTTCAGCTCTTCACTTCTTCATGGACCAGGATGGCAGGGTCCGCCAGAATGCGGGCCATGTCCAGCACCACCAGGCCTTCGGCGGCAACGCCCATCAGGTACCCTGCACCGATCTCGCTGAGTGTCGCAGGCGCTGGCTGCAGACTGTCCAGCGCAATGCTTCGCACCCCGACGCGCATATCGGCCAGCAGGCCAAATTCGAGATCGTTGCCGCCGACGAGGATAACGCGATGCAAGTCGGTCAAACCCTGCTCGGGCAAGTCAAAGAATTTCCTGAGGTCCAACACCGGCACGATGCGGCCACGCACATTGACAATACCTAATACAAATGGTGGTGTGCAAGGCAGCGTCGTCAGATTTTTCAGCGGCTGGACTTCGCGTACGTAGTGGGTTTCGATCGCGTAGCGTTCCGTGGCCAGGCGGAACTCCAGCACCTCCACTGAAGCCTGTGGCGCCAGCTCGCTCTCTGGCGGGCGTGCCAGTGCTTGCGCGCGAGCACGCAAAATTTGCAAGGCCTCGGGTTGGGGCGGCGTGGGTCCGGTGCGATTCATGATGCCGTCTCTGAGTTCGTGAGCGAGGCAAGGGTCTCGGCGAGACGGCCGGCCGTGAGGCCATCCGCTTCGGGCAGTGGATCGTCTGCCCGGCAAGCGCGCAGCAGATGCTGCGCGTTGGAAAAATGCCTGGCAGCCTCGGCGCTCTTGCCGCAGCGACGCGCGAGGTTGCCCAGTGCGAAATGTGCCAGCACGAAGTCGTGATCGAGATAGACGGTCCGTTGCAGCGATGCGCGCGCGCGCTGCGCATCACCTTGCTCCAGCACCACCATGGCATGCAGGTAGTGGGCGGCGGGGGCCACTTTGTCGGCGGCAATCCAGCGCTCGCACCAGGTCAGCGCGTCGGCCAGCCGGCCCTGGTTGGCCAGGGCCCGGGTCAGCAGCGAAAGTACCGCCGGCGCCGTCTGACGATCGCCACAGGTGGCCAGCAGCGTGTCCGCAACTTCCGCATAGTGGCGTTGCTGGTACAGCCTCAGCGCAGTGGCCAGCACGTCGGGCGCTGCCTGTGTCTTCGCCAGCGCCGGTTGCAGCGTCTCTGCCTCCCGATGGGCCGCTGGCGCCGCCGACCCTGTGCGTGGCGACAACTCCTTGATCGCGCCAGGCACCGGCGCATTGCCTTTGCGGAACAGGATTGCGTCGGGAAAGTTGACGCTGACGAACCGTGGAAACAGGGCCTTCGAGGTTTCACTGGGGCCTACCGCAAGCCATCCGCCTTCGACCAGCGCGCGGCTCAGGCGGCCGATGACTCTGTCGACTTGGGAAGGCGTGAAGTACATCAACACGTTGCGGCAAAAGATGATGTCCATTGCGTTGATGTTGATCGTCGGCAAGAGATAGTCATTCTCCACGAGGTTCAAATGTGCGAAGGTGACCAGCTTCCTGATCTCGGGGATGATCGCGTAGCGACCTTCTGGGGTTCGCTTGAAATAGCGTTGCTTGAGCCAGGTGGGCGCATTGCGGAATGACCACTCGCCGTAACTGCCGGCCGTTGCCTTGCGCAGAAAGTGTGGATTGATATCTGTCGCCATGATGCTCACCTGCCAGTCCCGCAAATCGGGCAACAACTGATGCAGCAGGATCGCCAGCGTATACGGCTCTTCGCCGCTACTGCAAGCCGAGCTCCAGACGCGCAGCCGCTGATCGTGGCCGCGCCGGGAGCGGATCAGTTCCGGCAGGATGGTTTGGACGAGCGCATCCAGCGTTTTCTGATCGCGGAAAAAGTAGGTCTCGCCGATCGTGAGGTGGCTGGCAAGCACCTGAATCTGCTCCGTGCTGGGCGGCACTGACAGTGTCCAGTCAACGTACTTTGCAGCATCCTCGAAGCCGGAGTCCCGCGCCGCGCCGGCCAGGCCGCGCTTGAGTTCCTCCCAGCGTTGCGGCGGGAAGTGAAGGCCCATCGTTTGGGCGATGTGCGCGCTCAGTTTCGACCACGTGGCTGCCGGGACCTGGCTCAGCATGGCCCAACCCGATCCAGCGCCGTGTCCAGGGTGCTGGCGTCTTCCAGGGAAAGGAATTTGTCCAGGTCATGGATTAGCATCAACCCGTCGTCAAGCTTGATCACACCCTGGAACTGGTCCTGACCTGGCATCAACAGGCTCACGGGGACGATAGCGGCTTGCTTGCACCTGATCACTCCCAGTGCAGCATCAATGACAAGTGCCACCATCCGTCCGCCGCTACGCGCGATGACAAATTGATCGGAAACCCTGATGGGTCGCTCCGGCAGCTGGAACCGGCGCCGAACGTTCAGTACCGGAATGACATCGCCGTGAAAATCGACGACGCCGAGAACGATGCCCGGTGCGTTCGGCAGTGGCGTAACCTGTACAGCAAATACGACGCGACGGACGACGGACAGCGGCAACGCATAGCGTTGACCCTCCAGGGAAAACCCAACGAGTTCTACCAGTCCGACCATGTGTTGTACTTGTTGTTACTGTCAGAAACGGATGGTAGCGCATAGCGAGCCGCTTCTGGGAAAACGCAACAATGCAACGGATGCTTCCAAAAACCGAGCAGCTCCGGGCGGTCCGAATCGAAAGCCGCGGAAACAATCTCGTCATCAGGCAGCATGACTTGGCCTGAACCCGACCTTCCACCGCACACCCAAGGCCTCAGGTCGGACGCCATTTGCGCACGACACGGTGCCTTTACAAGGGTCCGATCAACCAGCGATATGAAAACGTCGATTACATGCGGGAACCGAGCTTGCGTTTGTCGATGGTCAGCCCGTTAAGGGCCGACTGGCAAGCGCGTGTGAAGATGGCAGCCGCATGTTGCAGTGTCGGTAGATCTGATGGCGCATATTCCATGCGCAAGTAGACCTTGCCGCGCAACAGCATCAGCATGAAGGGCGTTGTGACCTGCGGTGCAGGCTCAGGCCAATGCAACAGCAGGTTGGATAGTGCCGGCTCCAGCCAGACGGTGGCATCGTCGCGCCGCGATGCCAGCACCGAATAACGGCTCCAGAACGCGGGATTCATTCTGCCCCATCCAACTTCCTGGTACATGGCCAGCCAGCGCATCTCCTCGGTCAGCAGTGGGCCGACAGATGTTTGCAGCATGTCGGTATAGATCCGATAGGCCTTCTTTTCGAGATTCTCTTTCAGCGGGCGGTTGAAGACTAATACCGATACTTCTTCAGCAAGGTCCAGTTCCGCGCGGGCACGCAACTCCTCGCCGTGGATGAAATCGCGTAATGGGGTCCCACATTCAATCTTCCAGGCCTTGCCGGAGATAGTGCCGGTGAGTGAATATCCTTGTCCATCGCCCCGTTCGCTAAAGGCCAGGCCTTGCCGCAATGCCCATTCGGAAACCGCGGCGCTGGCCGACCGGCGGCCTGGCTTGGAGGGCGCCGGAAACAGCCCTCGTTTAACCCGTTCAAACATGAAACCCTAGCCTCCCCCTAAAAGCGCATTATTCAATCAATCCCAATCATGCGATAGCTCACGACTGAAGTTTTTTTTTCCTGGTCCACCGCCAACGGCCACAAGGTTCAGGTCGGATCGGGCGGCCGGCCGATCCGGCGATTGGAGCGGCTGCCGGCCATGCCGCAGACCCGCTGAAGAGTCTTGCCATGCATCGGCCGCGCTCATTCAGAACTAAGAACCTACCCGTAAATAATGTTAACCGTCAACTTGACCTTGCGGAACGCGATTGAATAGCGGCGGCGATGTGATTGAGCGCGACGAAGCTGCGCTCTAACTTCTCGTATCGCACCAGCAGCCAGCCCCCTCAGACCACGGCAACCCGCCGGGGCGTGTTCTCGATCCGCTTTGCCAGGACCGTGCTCAGCGCCAGGGTAATGCCCAGCGCCAGGGCGGGCTGGCGATGGGTCAGTTCCAGGAAACGAGCCACCGTGAGGGACCACAGCTTGCAGGGACTGGAGCCGATGGCACTGGCTTTGCGGGACCGGCTGGAGAAGAACGCCCCTTCCCCGATCACTGAGCCGGCACCCACCAGCGCCAGGCTCATGCGGCCATCCCCGTTTTGGCGATGCACGCTTACCGTGCCCGACTCAACAAAGTACAGCGTGCGGTCCATCGCGCCCTGCTCGATCAAGACCTGGTCCTGGGCGAGCGCAAAAGGCTGCAGGTAGCCGACCAGCGGCCCCCACTCGGTCGTTGTCAACGCCAGGGGAAGCGCGTCATAGTGATCGTTCCGGGCAATGGCCGCGATGAGGTCCTGCATGTGAAATTTGGCAGAGGTTGATTGGGGGTATTTCATGGGACGCGATGATGAACGGGCCACCGTGAGTTCGCAAGCAAAACCGGCCATCCATCGAAAGTATTCGGCCAAAGTGTGACGTCTTTCACGGGGCCGCCCGGCGCAAGGGGGGCGGGGTTTATTGATTGCCTACGATTGAGCAACATCGACAGACCTACACGACGACGATGATGTGCGAGTTGTTGTCGGTATCGCGCAGTGGCCTGAATGCAGCGCGTGGGCGCGCACCATCGAAACGTTCGCGTGACGATGAGCAATTGGTCGAGCAGATTCGAGTAGGGCATCGCAAGCATCGAGGGCGGTACGGCAGGCGGCGCATGACGTCGGAGCAGGACATGGAGATAGCCGCCGCCTGGGGGAACGGCGACGCCGAGAAATCGCGCTTCCCAATACTGCTCGTCGCGCAACAGGCGCACATGCCGCTGGCCATCGACGTAAACAAGATCAT
>SCQT01000091.1 GCA_004322015.1 Chitinophagaceae bacterium | reverse complement strand
AGTAACTTTTGTCTGTGCATTAAGTTCCAGCGAAGTCATTGAGAGGAAAGAGACTAAGACGGCTTTTCCTGTTTCCTTTAAAAGATTCATAGTTTACCTTATTTATTTGCTATATTAAATAATAATTTGATGGATAATAAACCCGACAAGCAGAATAGCGAAGTAAAAATAAAACTACTCTCATGAAAAAGATAAACAATATATCACTCCTTATTCTCTGTCTATTATTCCTCCCTATAAAAGATCTGATAGTTATTTATAATCTATGGGCCCTGCCCTTTGAATAGTAACCGGCCCTATCAGGCCAGACGGCAACAACGGTGAATCCTTCTTATAAGGATTGTAAGTAGTAAAAGTATATCTCTTACCGGGTCGTTTTTGCCCCTTTAACAGCCAACCAGGAAATTTCCCGTTTTTTATACCATTATCTTCGAACTGCTGATCCCCGATTAGTCTATTGGGCCACAGGTTTGCCACAGCTATTTTCAAATGATTATCTTTTTGCTTTACAATTCCCGTAATATCCACATGCCAGGGCGCTGTCCATACTACACCAAGATCTTTTCCGTTCAACCATACGTGAGCCATATCCTTTACCACGCCCAGATTTAAATATATCTGTTGATTCTTTCCTGCATTGCCTGCTGAGGGGAAATCAAAACTTTTTGCATATACTGCCATTCCCGAATAATATTTAATTCCCTCTTCCGGCCGTAATATCCAATCTATCAACGAATCAAATACGACCTTTTTAGGGCCGCCCCAATAGGGATCAAAAGATACATTCCACGAACCTTTAAGCGTATCTATTTGTGCAACAGCAGAAAAGTTCTTCCGTTGTGAAGGAATGTTTCTGTCGTTTCTTGTAAATACAATGAAAAAACTCTGATAGGCCTCAAACTGTAAAGGTATGATAGTAAGCCCTTCTTTGACAGAAAATCCCCGCAACCGGCTTGTTTTGCCTGTCAAAGGATCCCAAAGCTCGGGAGATCCTTTATGCGAACGAAAGGTGCAATTAGTCTGTACATTTTGATCCGTACGATTACTTACAAAATATATATCCCAATCCTTTGTCGTACGATGTGTATATCGTATGGGAGCGGTTGTCTGAAAATCTTTTTGTACTCCCATCTTTTTTAATATGTCAGCAGTCAAATTATAATCCGGATAAAGAATATTCCCGTTCTTAATACCAATACTGTCTCCCCATATTACTTTTCCTTTTCCATATAGATGTGTCCTTAGATTTTCAGGAGAATCGAGACTGCCCCATAATTTTAAAGCTGATGATCTGACCTTTTGATCACATTCCGGAAAATCCGACAGGCTGGGCGACTTAAGCGGCGGCGCTCCCAAGATAGTAACTCCATTTTTAACCAGTGAACAGATCTTTTCCAATAATTTTGGGGTCATTGTCTCAAAAGCAGGTAACACCAATACATGGTAAGAAGCACCGGAAGGGAAAATAATTTCATGATTTTTTACTGTTGCCTGATATAATTGTTTAGGAGAACAGCCGTCAAAATTATATCCTTTTCTATCCGGGAGAATCGAATCTCCCGTCATGGCTGAGGGGGGGGGTAGAAATACCTGTGGCGCTCCTTCAGGCGTAAGATACAGAATGTCTGCAACAGGTTTCCCTTGTTGTAAAAGATATTGACAACGGGATATATATTCATGATAAGCGTAAACCATCGGCCACCAGGTTTGCTTCCTATCCCAATGTACCCCATAAGGCCCCATAGTCATGCCCGGACGTAAAGAATCAGCCAATGGCTTATGAGCAAAAGTATGAAAGTAGAACCGATTAATTCCAACGGCAAATGCCCAATCTCCCTGGTTTTTCATGGATCCCGGATATTGTCTCCATGCCTCATTTGCATCAGCAGTAAAAGATTCACTTTGAACAATTGGCTGACCCTCTATATGAGCAATAGAGGTAGCCTCCATACAACTGAATGAAGTATTAAAGCCATATCCTTTACTCCAAAATTCACTCATCGGTAAATCTGCCACAGAACCAAGCTCCAGATCAGCGCTTGGATTCATATCATAGGGTTCCACTGAAAAATTAAATCCATGATGATGCGCATATTTCTTAATCTGTCCGGCATAATCAGATAAAAGTAACTCGTTGCAGGTTTCTCGTAAATCCCATAAAAAACGATTACTTATCTCAAGGCTCCCGACGATATCACCGGCTAAAACAGGATAAAATGGCAATGGATCATACCCTCTTAGTTTTAAAAAGTCTTTCCTGAACTGTGACGTCCAATTTTGCGCCCCCATCTCCCAACTATCCAGATGAAGCGTTTTTAACCCGCCATTAGATTTTGAATGAAGATTATCCAGTTTGGCAATAATCTTCCCTACGTAGGAATTCAGTTGCCAATTGGTATCAGAAGTATCTAATTTATTACTCTCAAAACCTAATCCCTGGAAAGGGGCAGGTCTGGTAAGCGCGCCATTATTCCGGCTTACAAATCGCATAATGGTCCAATTTCCCCGAGGTATATTCCAATGCACAGTACCATCACCCGACAAACTATCCGTAAGATTAACGATATTATTTTCCGAAATTATCTCTCTATCAGGCAAACGCGCGTAGTGAGCACTTGATGGTAAAAAGGGTTTAACTCCCCGAACGGAACTAAAAGGCGCCCGATAATACAACGCCTTCTCATCAATGTCTTTTATCTTATTTTCTGTTTCAGGGGTTGGAAACGACAGGACCGCTACATCTTTGTAATAATCCTCCCATTCTTTTTTCAGTTTGGGGGTAAATATGCCTTCTCCAAAATAGGGCTCTTTAGGTTTGGGCAAAGGCAGTTTTATTTTCTTCAGTCCAGGACCAGACACCTGAATAGAACCGGATACTAATTGTTGCATAGATTGCGCCGGCATTATCCAGGGACCTCCGCTTCCTGCCCAGCCAGGACCAACCCCCAAAGTCATCGCAATACCTAATTTTTGACACTCATCTACAGCGAACCTGAATAAACTAAACCATTGATCGCTTAAGAAATCAACAGGGCCCCGAGGAACACCTACATTTACCTCTAAAAATATAACACGTCCGATGCCTGCTCTTTTCATGGATTCCAAGTCTTTCCTGATCCCGCGCTGAGACATCCAACCATCCATAAAATACCAGTACACCCCGGGACGCGCGGAATCGGGTAAATGGTTAAATCCCTGCCTTAATGTTATTATGCTGTTTTCGCTATAATCCTGCGAATAGCCATAAGAGTACGTTAATAAAAGAATGAGTATTAATAGAAAAATATTAAAAACGCATTTACAATTGCACCAAATATGATTCATTTCTTTCCTGTTTATAGCGGACAGATTACTTTCATCGAATTCTCCTAATAAGAATACATTTTTAAGACTTCCCGATCAATTCAGCTTTCGGCAAAAACCTGACTCAATAATAAAATCCCTCCTGTTTTCAATCCCCTCTTCAATCCTTTTTCAATATCCGGTATTTTGTTTCAGTTTGCTATTTGTTATAATTTCATTCCCCGGAATAGGAAAGACAACTTTGTATGGTGCAAAAACATAGTCACTGGTGGCATAAGCTACGCCTTGCCGGGAGGTTGTCGGGTCACTTTTCTCCTCTGCGCCATAAGCATTAAGAAACGAAGTTAACTGATCTGGAGACATAGTCCTTTTTAAAAAGAACCAACGGTCATTTTCAAAAGCCAGTTCAACTCTCCTTTCATGATAAACGGTATCCCTAAAACTACTCTGGTTGAGTCCGCTAAGTGAATTAAGCCCTGCGCGATTTCTAACCTGATTCAAATAGGTGTAGGCTTCATCGGTCGGTCCATTGAGTTCATTGATCGCCTCAGATAACATTAGTAATACATCAGAATAACGAATCACGGGCCAGTCATCGTTTGATTGCCCAAAAATTGAACTTGGATGATCATATTTTTTTATGTAGGGAACTACTTCGCCTGTTACGGGACTCACAAAGTCTAATCCGATAGAAGCCGCTTTCCTCAAATCTCCGTGCTCATAGGCAGCAATCATATTTTTGGTAGGGATATTCCATCCACCGGGGGTCGCCTGCGGAAATCCTGTGGCAAGGGCACCTGACAGCCTAGGAGCAAATGTATAAATAAAATTGCTCGCAATTCCTAACGTATTTCCTCCCTGAAACTGAACTTCAAATACAGATTCCACACTATTTTTATTCGCAGGATCAAAGACTGCGGCATAAGAAGGCAATAATGCATATCCTAAGTTGAGGACTTGCCTAAGCGTACTCACTGCATCAGCGTAATCTTTCATAGTAAGATACACTTTACCCAATAACGACAAAGCGGCTCCTTTAGTTATTCTGCCCACATTGGCTGCGTTATATCTTACCGGCAAAGAAGAAGCTGCATCTTTAAGATCGCTTTGTACCTGCACAAAAATTGAATCTTGTGGCTTTCTCTCAAAATTCCAGGCCTGCGAAGGGTCATTCAAAGGTTGCGTGATTAAGATTACATCTCCAAAATACATAGTCAGATTATAATAATAATATGCTCTCAAGAACTCAAGCTGCCCTTTTACCACATTTTTTGCCGAGTCCGATATATTGGCGGAAGGCAGCTTTGAAAGGGTAAGATTTATATTATACAATGTGTTATAGTACTGATCATACATTGTATTAATGCTCGGATTACTTGAAGTATATTGCCAGTATTCAAACTGTTCTATGTCTGATGCCTGACCCCGGTCACTCGGATTGAAATCAATGGTGGTATTATCACTGGTAAGTTCATTAAATCTCCATTGATTTGTGATGATTGCCCGTAACTGGCCATAAATGCCCACTAAGGCCTGGTCAACCTCGGTTTGATTCTGGTAGAAGGTATTAACTCCTAATCTCGTAGGGTCTGTTTTGTTCAGGAACTCCTTGTTGCAAGAAACCTGCGCCGACAGAATGATAATAATGGGTATTCCGATAAACAGATATCTTATATTTTTCATGTTTGATAATTTTAAAAGGTTAGGTTGGCTCCTATTGCGAAAGTTCTCGGCACAGGATATGCTTCATCATCTAATCCGGGGTTTATCCCTCCGTTATTATTAACATCGGGGTTACTGCCCGGGTAGTGAGTAAACAGAAATACATTATCTCCAGTTAAATATATTCTTAGATTAAACGGTAATTTTCCCTGGGGGAGCGAATAGCCAAGAGTTATATCTTTTACCCACATATGGCTTGCATCATGTACATATCGGGAATTACTTTCTCTTTCCCATTTCCAGTAATTAGTCGTAGGCCAATAGTTTTTTCCCGGATTTTGTTCGGACCTCCAACGATATTTATCATCTTCCAATACATTAAACACTCCATCCTGATTAACAGTGGAAGATTGAATTTGCATAAAATTGTCATAACCCTGCCTCCCTGAAAGTAGAATGGTCAAATCAAAGTTTTTATAATTTCCCCCAAACGTAGCTCCCCAGGTAAACTTTGGCCATGGATTGCCAATCTCCACCATATCGGTTTGGTCATATTCGACTACACCATCGTGATTGGCATCGTAATAAATAAATGAGCCTGGAATAGCACCATCCTGTTTAGGGGATTTAGCAATCTGATCCATGTTTTGGAAAATACCTAAGGTCCTAAAACCATATATCATCCCAATAGGCCGCCCCACTTTAGACACGTTGTAGTCTGCATATAATGATCCATTCCATATTGCTTTCGTCGGACCATTTAAGGCCAATACCTTATTACGATTAACTGAAAACGTACCATTAGCCCATAACTCTAACTCATTTATATTTGTTTTATACCCCAAAGCAAATTCAAATCCCTGGTTTTGAACTTTCCCCACATTCCCTAAACTGGAAGTAAACCCAGAGATGGCAGGTATTGATATGGATAATAACATACTCGTTGTAATTCTCTTATAATAATCAGCGGTAAAGGTCAATTTATTCCCAAAGGCACCCAAGTCAATCCCACCGTCTATCTGATTGGATTTCTCCCACCCCAGTTTGGAATTTGGGAAAGATCCGACCACAAAGCCATTTATAAAATTTCCGCCTAATACATAGTTGGAGGGGTTCAAAAATGCCAAGCTGGAATAATTGCCAATATTATTATTTCCGGTTTCTCCCCAACTGGCCCTTAACTTCAACTCGCTTAACCAATTGATTTTTGACATAAACTTTTCTTCCGACATTCTCCACCCTGCTGATACGGCCGGGAAGTCTCCGTAACGATTGTTTGATCCAAATCTTGAACTTCCTTCTCTCCTAAATGTACCTGAAAAAAGGTATCTGTCTTTAAAAGAATAATTAACCCTTGTAAAATAAGCAATATCGCTCCATCCACCGGCTGAAGAACCTGCGGTCACCACTGCTGCGGAACTGAGAAATGGTGTGAGATCGTTAGGATATTCACTGCCGTTTGCATAGAGGCCTGAAACGTTTTCCTCCTGGGCATCATACCCTAGTAATACGTCCAGATGATGAGCACCAAAATCGTTTGAATAAGTGAGTAGCTGGGTAGCATCAAGATCAAGCGTTTTATTTAAATTATCATTTTCAGTGGCAACCTGAGGTGGCGGAGCATTTGTATGGGCAATAGTGGAGGGCACCCACTGCTTATACGTATTATAATTAAGATGGACATTAGCAGTTGATCTGAACTTGAAATGCCGTAGGAAGGAAACCTCAATAAAACCAGTGGCCAATCCGTCACCTAAATAAGTCCTTTTTGTAACTTGTAGAAGATTTTGAACCGGATTGGGCCATCCAAAAATCCCGTCATGCCCGCCTATATATTCATTGAAGGATCCATCCTTATTATAAACAGGGGCCCGAGGATCGGCAAGCAGGGCAATCCCCACAGCATCACTTCTTCCTTCGGTCCCGTTAATCCAATTCAATTCTGCATAAGACCCCGATAAATCCAATCCGACATTGATAAAATTATTTACCTTACCTTCCACATTCGCTCTGACCGAATAGTTTCTATAATTACTGGCAATTAATGATCCATCCTGATTAATTAATCCAACTGATACAAGGGAGTGCATATCAGTTTTTCCACTTGAAAAAGTAATATTATAATTCTGGTAAGGAGCGTTATTATGAAGAATTTCGTTTAGCCAGTTTGTAGAGTATTTTGTCGAATCAGGGTAGCGATAATCTATAGGTATATCATTAATACCCGGAGTGACATTATGATAAAATTCACTTTTATCTATAAAACTCTCTTTCTTAAATTCAGCGAATTCAGGACCGGTCATCATTTTAGTCCTCAACGATACCGGCAAATTTTGGATCCCATATTTGGCATTCACACTTAAAGTCGTCTTTCCTGCTTCCGCTTTTTTAGTAGTAATTAAGATGACACCATTTGCACCCCTCGCACCATAAATAGCCGTCGAGACAGCATCCTTCAATACCGTTATTGTGGCAATATCATCGGGATTTAAATTTTGCCCAATAGAGGTGCCCACGGGAAACCCATCTACCACATAGAGCGGATTGCTACTGGCCCCTAAAGAACCCAGTCCTCTGATAATCACATTAAATTCTCTGCCCGGCGAACCTGTAGTCTGGCTTATCACAGCACCAGGAACCTGCCCTATCAATAATTTCGTAGGGTTTGCCGAAGAGATATCTTTAATTTTCGATACATCCACCGTAGTGACTGCAGCGGTTACATCTTTCTTCTGTTGAGTGCCGTACCCCAATATTACAACTTCATTTAATCCCCTGCTTGCCGCGTGTAATCTTACATTAATTACAGGGGAAGATCCTACCCTTACAATCTGAGTGGCATATCCAACCGAATGAAAGATCAAAGAATCACCTGTGGCCGCCCTGATTTGATATCCACCCGATGCGTCGGTTATAGTACCATTTTGGCTACCTGACACTTGCACTGTTACACCCAATAATGGATTATTTTTCTGATCTGTAACGGTCCCATGAAGAGTAAGTTGTTGTTGAGCAATTGCCCCTGCCCATGAAAAGATGGAAAGTAAAATTAAAATAATTACCCTGTACCCAAGTGAGGGCGCGGAATTAATAAATATTCGTTTCATGATATTTTTATTTAAGAAATTAGTTGCTTAGATGAACTACTGCAACCGCAAACGGTTTAAGTGTAATGTCACCATTTGGGAGATTATACTCCCCAATCGGATTATCTCCTGTATTTGCATCCACATATTCAACAGTCTTTCCTTTCATTCCATCAGGTAATCTTACTGTTATTTCAGTGTCTCTTTTATTTATCAGTAATAATCTTTTCCCTTTGGTAGTTAGGAATCCCTGCGCGGTTACAGCGCCCGTCTCAGAATCTGTGCTCACTAAATAATCGTCCTTTCCGAAGTTTTCCTTCAATAACCTCAATACCCAATAACGGGAGTTAGGTTTCCCATTCGTCCAGTTCATCATACTAACTGAGGGAAATTGGGTAGGATATCCTACTAATTGGGACTCCCCTACCACGTCAATTCCAATATGAGCTAATTTTACATACAAATAAGCATACATGGCACCCGCCAAATTCCAATATGCGGGATCCTGAATATTCTTTCCCGACTGATCTCCCAGGATTACGCCCAATTCATCAAGATCAGTAAAAGTATGAGGAGATAAACGATTCCGAATATTCTCTATATATTTAACTTTAGTCAAAAAATTATCCGCTTTATCAAAAAATGAATATTGCCATCCTTCCATAGGCCTATCCTGCGGGGAGGGTGTGGCATAGAAATGATAAGATATTCCATCTAAAGGGATATTGGGTTTATGGTTTGCAGGATTTAAAAAGTATTCAAACCATCGGGGATCATTTTCAAAAGCGAGTGCAAGCCCGACAAATTTTGTTTTCGGTGATAATTTCTTTAATGCTGTAACCACCGCATCATATATCTTTGTATATAGTTCAGGTGAAATCTGGTGTTCTAAATCCGGCTCATTTAAAACTTCCCAATAGGGTATTTCATAGTGAAATCCCGAATGGTGATACCTGCCTAATTCATCTGTGAAGCCGCCTTTGGTGTACCAGC
This sequence comes from Chitinophagaceae bacterium, assembly GCA_004322015.1. Classification (GTDB taxonomy): domain Bacteria; phylum Bacteroidota; class Bacteroidia; order Chitinophagales; family Chitinophagaceae; genus FW021-bin31. The sequence goes on along the minus strand of SCQT01000091.1, from coordinate 14,257 downwards.
TAAATAACCGTGTATAATAATCCGTCAATTCCTTTAAAGTGGTATCTCTCAATTCAGTACCCTGATTATAACCCCAGAACACCTGATCAGGATCTTCGGGGTAATCAACTAATTTATGCGTTTTTAATATCCAGTCAGGGATGGTGCTGAAATTAATGATCACTGTATGTCCTTCAGTTGCCTTCATCAGATCTTCCATTACCGGATCAATATGAGAGAAATCCCAAAAAGTGGAATCTTCAGTCGGTGGCTTTAATTCAGCCACGGCAGCATGCGGATAGGGGAACCACGGCACAAAGCGGACATAATCAGCGCCCAATTCTTTCAATGCTTTAAAAGTCCCGTCATGAATGGGTGAATTTCTGTTTAACATGGGATTGTACACAACCTGTAGCGTAGGGATAGTCTTTGATTTTCTGATAACCTGTTCCCAATTAACAGTAATTTTAGATTGACCCAAAACCGGGGAAACCGCTAAATCGGTCAAAATGAGAATTACCAAAAAAAAGCATATTTTTGATAAAGTAAAAAGTTTTGACATGTAAAATAATTTAAAGATTTTAACGGTTCAAAAGTAGCCTCCGTTAATTACCAGGAATTTTAAATTTTGATATAATCATATCACTTTTTGATACAATTTGTTAAAATGGATAAGGGATTATTTTCCCATGTAAAATATCTTACCATCAACGAACAGGATAAAAACTGGGGACTCTGCATCACCACTGCAGGTTATCAATCCATTGAGCCGCACTCATTATATCCACCGCAGGGCCATCCATCTCAATACTGGTTCAATCCTGCAATGGGCCGGACTTTACATGAATATCAATTGGTGTATATCACAAAAGGAGAAGGAGTTTTTCAATCAAGATCAGTAAAATCAATACGGGTAAAATCAGGTACTTTATTATTATTGTTTCCGGGTGAATGGCATACCTATTGTCCGGATACGCACACCGGATGGGATACTTATTGGATAGGTTTCTGCGGACATTTCCCTGACAACCTGGTCAGATATAATTTTTCTTCCAGAGAAACGCCGGTCCATGAAGTCGGTTTTAATGAACAAATCGTGACACTCTTCGAAGAGACTATTGACCTCGCCAAACGGGAAAGAACAGGGTTCCAGCAGCTTGCTTCCGGTATTACTATTCACATGCTCGGGCTGATCTACTATATTATTAAAAATAATTATTTTAAAGATAAGGAAATGGTCTCCACTATAGAAAAGGCCAAAATGATCATGCAAGAACATGCCGGAGGAGAAACCTGCCTGAAAGATATTGCATCTGAGTTGAACATGAGTTATTCCTGGTTCAGGAAAATGTTCAGGCAATATACCGGGCTTTCTCCTGTTCAATATCAACTGCAAATAAAACTGCAAAAGGCGAAAGCGTTGCTTGTCAGTTCATCCATGACTATAAAAGAAATAGCTTATTTGCTGGAGTTTGAATCACCTAATTATTTTATCTCTTTTTTTAAAAACAAGACAGGGTACAGCCCAGCCTCTTACCGGAAAATAAGTCATGGAAAATCATAAGACTAATGCGGCAGCAGAAGATTATATTGGAATTCCTTTCAAAATAGTCAATTAATTCTTTCAGCCTCCCGTTTTCCATTTTTACATGGACAAATTTATATGGAGCACCCGAAGAAATAACAAAACTTACTCATCTACCACCATGTTGTAATTTCCGGATACTGTATCAATGGTTTTATTCCCTGCGACAATTTTTGCTACAGTATTTGTCGGAATTTCCACATGTAATTGAATTTTATCTCCTGCAAGGCGTTTCCATTGCACAGAAATTTCTCCATAAGCGGAGTTATAAGAACAATTCACCCAATTAACCCCTTTCACAAATTGCGGCTCAATTAATATTTTTTTATATCCCACGCTTCCCTCCTGCTGACGAATTCCTCCCAAACCGCTGTAAAACCATTCCATCAAATGCCCCAACATCATGTGATCATTGGAAACAGTTCGCAATGCCATCCATGACTCCGTTAAGGCTGTAGCTCCTTTTTTGATTTGATAACCATAACCCGGCACATCTTCCCTGTTATTCATTTTATAGATCACTTCGTTATATCCGTTATCCTCCAGTGTTTGCATTAAGTAGCGAAAACCAATATCCCCTGCCGTCAGCGCATAATGATGTGAGATGATAGAATCTACTAAGTTGTCCAATATCTGCTTTTTATATTTTACGGGCGCAATCCCGAAATATAAAGGAATAGCAAAGGAAGTCTGGCTGCCGGTGGCATACACTTTAGAAGCGGGATTAAAATATTTTTGATTAAACGCCCGCCGGATGGAATCAGATAAAGAACGATAATAAGCCGCCTCTTTCTCATGATGCAATACGGCGGCAACTTTTCCCAATATCTTCGCATCATAATAATAAAAGCCGGTAGCCGTCACGCCCAAAGGAGTTAATTGTGAAACACCGGGGGGATTGGGACCAATATCATACCAATCACCTAAACCATAGGCCAATAAATAATGATCGGCTTTTGTGCCCAGATAATCCACATAACGTTTCATCATAGAGTAGCTTTTCTGTAAAATATTTTCATCACCATACCATTGATACACATACCAGGGATCCAGTAAGCAGGCGCTTCCCCATTCCGGAGAATCACGAAATCCGCCGCTAAAGACCACGTATTCAGGAGCAATATCCGGTACTAATCCATCGGGTAATTGGGCATCTATCATGTCTTTGATGATCTTGGTGTAAAATCGCAGGATGTCATAATTATATTGAATTGAATTTCCCATCAGATGGCTTTCTTCCAGCCATCCTAACTTTTCCCGGTGCGGGCAATCGGTAGCCACATTCGACAGGTTATTTCTAATACCCCAACGGATCAATTGGAAAATCTTATTGAACAATGTATCCGAGCAACTGAAATTTCCCACCTGCGGAGCGCCATTTTGGGTATGCAAAGAATGGACAGCATTTATTCTTATAGCATTTATATCAACCGGTTCACCGTCTGAGTTTAACACTTCCACACCGGCATACCTGAACCCATAATAGGAAAATGAAGGTTGCCATCTAACAGGTTCGCTATCTTTAAACTTATATTGCCAATAATAAGGCCGGCCCGTAGCATCCTGATCCGGTGTATTATCCGTTTTCAACAACTCAGCCGGAATGATCCGGATGGTCAATCCTTTCTTACCTGCAGCAGAAAATCTTACGATACCCGATGTATTCTGACCGAAATCATACACCCATAATTTTTTATCAGAAGAATCAATATGCACAGGATAAAAAACCTCGTTAAACTCCACGGGATAAGATTCCTGCGCTTTCATTTTGCCGCCTGTGCCCCGAACGACAACTGCTTTTTTCCATGCAGCTCCATTAAAACCTTCCAGGTTCCAACCGTTTTGAAGTTTGTTTGCATCAAAATCTTCTCCGCCGTACACACTCGAAAAAGTAACCGCAGAAGGATACGTTCTCCATGAACCGTCAGTAACAATTTCATTGGCAGCGCCATCCGTATAATGAATAACCAATTTCAAACGAAGCATAGGATACTCTTCCGCAATTAATAGCTTATGATAACGTTCCCGATTTATGTATAAGAACCCGGGCGCCACCACGGCTCCCATCACATTATCCCCATTATTTAAGAAATCAGTTACATCATACGTATTATAATAATCTCTTTTGGCATAATCTGACCAGGCCGGATTTAAAAATGTGGTATCCACACGTTTCCCATTCAGATAAAAAGCATATTGACCTAAACCACATACGTAAGCATACGCAGAAGCAATTTTTTTATGAATGGAAAAACCCTTTCTGAAATAAGGAACCACAGCTCTTTCCAAATCTTTATTCCCCAACTGATCACCGCTGCCCGGCACGCCGGGATAGACCTTCAGGCTATCGGCCAATTTTGCAAACGCAATCCATTTTGCATCCTTCCAGTCATCTGTTTTTAATAATCCTGTTATAAAATATGCCGGTTCACTCCAACTGTCTTTTCCCTGTTTATTAGTCCAAACTTTTACTTTCCAGTAATATTTGGCAGCGCTTTGCAAGGCTTTTCCGGCATAATGAATGAATGTACTTTTATTTGAAAATATTTTACCGGAATTCCACAAATCAGGGTCATGATCCAATCTTTCAATGGAAGATGCCACTACGACCTGATAGGCTGTTTGTATCACACTTTTTTCTGAAGAAGATAATTTCCAACTGAAGCCGGGAAAAGCTTCCCCAATACCAATGGGATCCTTAAGTGATTGGCAGCGTAGATCATAAGGCGCAGCCTGAGGCATTACTTTGCTTATGTCCGATCCGAATACCGGATGCAGAAAAAGCATTGAATAAAATACAGATGCAAAAAGAAATATGAGACGTTTTTTCATATAATGGAAATATAAGTACAAAAATAACAGGAACTAAAAAATAAAGTATCCTGTGCTGTCCTGTATTTATTCAACAGGAGAAATATAATGCTACCGTTTCTATTTTAATGGAATCAGGCATACCGGTTCCGTAATAAGTCTTTCATATAGCCATTGATCTCAAACAGGTCAGCCACAGGCTTATTGGAAAAAGGAAGGGTGGGCATATAAGGAACCGGACCGAATTCAGTGGTGATTGTCAACACATTCCTTCCCTGCTTTAATTGCATGTCAACAATTTGATCCCACCAGTTTAAAAACTTATCCAATGCCTGCTTCCATTCGGGAGCGCGCGGATCAGGCACCTGCGGCCCTTCTTCATAGCCTACTCTGGCATGAATATGCGTCGTTCTTGCAAAAGCTTGTTGTAAAGTATCCTTAAATCCCTCTAAAAAGCTCTCGGTAACGCAGGTCCAATGTGAAAAATCTGCTGCAATGCGCAGGTCAGGCAGTGCATCAAAATATCTCCCGATGACCAGGGGACTGAAACCAAATCTTCCGCGATGAGTTTCATGTACGATCTCTATCCCCCTTTCCCTGCTGAAAGATTGTGCCATACCAATCAACTCCATGTTTTGTTCAAAGGAAAAATAATCTTTACCCGTATGAGAGTTAACAAGCAGAGGTTCCGCGGATGCGCTCAGAGTAAGATAATCCGCAAAAGATCTTTTAAAATCCGGGAAAGTATCACCGTTAGCCTGGTGCTGCTGCACTACCAGACATAATTCTTGCTCTTTTATCAATTGGAGTAATTCCCGTTTTACGTTTTCATCATCAGGCATGAAAGTATCTATGCCGTCATAACCCGCACGCTTTATTTTCTGTAAAATATCTTTTAACGGATAATGTTCATATCCCCAGAGCGAGCTCAGCATTTTAATTTGCATCTTATCTTATTGAAATAGATACCTGAATGGATCTCTGAACAAATATCAGTAATTACCGGTTTAGTTTACTATTATTTCAAAAATTTCCGTTATCTAAATTTGATGGCGTTATTAATCGTTTTTGTGTTATTTTTCCTTATTTTTTTCATCTTATCTTTGCAGCCGAACTAAATATTGATTTTGCTTACATGCAGCTCAAAAAAGTAAAAGAATCGCTGGTGGTCATGACGGAGTTAGTCCTGCCCAATGATACTAATTTATTAGGCAACCTGATGGGTGGCCGCCTGATGTATTGGATGGACATAGCCTCTGCCCTTTCTGCCATGAAGCATTGCGGAAGCCAGGTGGTCACGGCCTCGGTAGATAACATTTCTTTTGAAAATGCGATACGGCGGGGACATGTGGTCACTATCCAGGCCCAGGTAACGCGCGCTTTTAACACTTCCATGGAAGTGCATCTGAAAGTGTGGGCGGAAGATCCCATTCAGCATTTTAAATGTCAATCCAATGAAGCTTTCTTTACTTTCGTGGCGCTGGATCCGAACGGAAAGCCACGACAAGTACCGCCTTCAGAACCTGAAACAGCAGAGGAAACTGAGTTGTACGAAGGGGCGGTACGCCGCCGCCAGATAAGGCTGATCCTTGGCGGCAAAATGAAACCGGAAGACGCACAGGAATTAAAATCTTTTTTTGTAAAATCGTGATACCCATAAATTTTGCAGTGGCAAAATTTGAAGTTACATTTGTCCGAAGTCATTGATTATGTCCAATCCGCATTTACATCCGGACGAAAAACCAGAAAATGCTGTGGAACGTGAGTTTGAGAACAGCTTACGTCCGCATGAAATCGGAGATTTTTCGGGACAGGATAAGATCATTGCCAATCTGAAAATATTTATCCGCGCGGCCAAAATGCGCGGCGATGCGTTGGATCATATTCTCTTTCACGGCCCGCCAGGATTAGGGAAAACCACCCTTTCCAGAATTGTCGCCAATGAATTAGGGGTTAATATCAAAGAAACTTCCGGTCCGGTAATTGAAAAGCCCGGCGATCTGGCCGGCCTGTTAACCGCCTTAGAGCCGCGTGATGTATTGTTCATTGACGAAATACACCGGCTCAGTAACGTGGTGGAAGAATACCTGTATTCTGCCATGGAAGATTACCGTATTGATATCATGATAGACAGCGGACCGGGCGCCCGCAGCATCCAGATCAATATCAGTCCGTTTACGCTGATCGGCGCCACTACCCGTTCGGGATTGCTGACAGCGCCGTTATTATCCCGTTTCGGCATTCGTTCCCGGCTGGAATATTATCCTTCGGAAATTATAAAGCATATTGTCACCCGCTCCGCCAAATTGCTGAACACCACCATTACTTCAGACGCCGCTGCTGAAATAGCACGCAGGAGTCGCGGTACGCCGCGTATAGCCAACGGGCTGCTCCGCCGCATGCGCGATTTTGCCCAGGTGATGAGTAACGGCACCATAGATATGGAAATAGCCCGGTTTGGATTAAAAGCGCTGAACGTAGATGAATACGGGTTGGATGATATGGACAATAAAATATTATCCACCATCATTGAAAAGTTCAAAGGCGGTCCTGTCGGTATTACTACCATTGCTACTGCAGTAGCCGAAGAAGCAGGCACTTTGGAAGAAGTGTATGAGCCTTTTCTGATCCAGGAAGGATTTATAAAACGCACCCCGCGGGGAAGAGAAGCCACAGAGAAAGCCTATAAGCATTTGGGTAAATGGCCGGCGAGAGGAAATGAAGAAACAGGAACTTTGTTCTCCTGACAGGGTGTGCTCAAAGCTGAAGGCTCAAAGCTGAAGGCTCAAAGCTGAGAGCTGAAGGCCGAAAGCCGAAGGCTAAAGTATAAATGACAAAATACAAATAAATCACAATGGTCAGTTCTCAATCGTCAATTGTGAATCGTCAATTGTGAATGTTCAATATTCAATATTAAAAGACAGATAGCTGATTAAACCTTCATACACTGAATTTATTTGTGATCAGTTACCGGAGATTTATTTCCAATATATCATTTCTACAATCCATGGACTTAACAGATCAGTCAGGGCGGCCGCTCACTCTTTCTTTCCCACCCAAAAGGATCGTTTCTTTGGTGCCTTCACAAACAGAATTATTATATGATCTGGGACTGGAAGAAGAAGTAGTCGGTATCACTAAATTCTGCGTTCATCCGGAAACCTGGTTCAGGCAAAAGAAAAAGGTGGGTGGCACAAAAAGGCTGCATTTAAATATCATTCGTGAATTGCATCCCGATCTTATCATAGCCAATAAGGAAGAAAATGAAAAAGAGCAGTTGGAGGCATTAATGAAAGATTATCCGGTCTGGATCAGCGATATTGATACATTAGAAGATGCGCTGGCCATGATCCGTTCCGTAGGAGATATTACGAACAGAAAAGAGCAGGCAGACAGGATAGCCCACAATATCGGGTTCCGGTTTCAACAACTCCGTGACTACCACCAAACATCAGTAACAAGCAGCCAGAAGCTCCGGGCTGCCTATTTCATCTGGAAAAATCCCTGGATGGCAGCAGGGAAAGATACCTTTATCCATGACATGCTGCCACGTTGCGGATTGGAAAACTGCTTCGGACATTTATCCCGTTATCCGCAAATAGCATTAGATCAATTGGCCAGTGCGCATTGTCAAGTGGTACTTTTATCATCCGAACCTTTTCCTTTCAAAGAAAAACACGCAGAAGAGATCCACATAAAATTCCCCGAAATAAAAATAATCTTTGTGGACGGAGAAATGTTTTCCTGGTATGGCAGCAGGCTGCTGCAGACGCCGGAGTATTTTAAAAGGATCAGCGGAAGTTGGATATAAACCTAATCGTATTATTATTAATCTTCATGCATATTCCGGATATTTTTAAACGTTTATTTTATTCCTTTAAAATTTCGGGATAAGGGAAAATGCGCAGGGAAACGTCTGTAACTGCCTGGAAATAAAGCACGTTATTTTTAATTGAATTTTAATATCTTTGGAGGGTGTTATTAAAAACATGCGGATATTAGCGAGTTACCGGCTATATTAGACAATGGACAGCAAAGACTTCATACCTTGGTTTTTTGGACTATGGTTTATAACATTTCCACTGACAATTTTCATCACATACACTGTGGTGACGGAACTACTTGACATAATTTTTAACACGGGGAACATTAATCGGCTCCTTAAACATTCTGACAACTTAAATTCTGACCCGCTTGAAAAACAGTATACTTTGGACAAGGGACGACAAACAAACCTTGACCAATCGAATTTAATGGAACTTGAAAGGCAAATCAAATACATTAGACAAGTGAAAAATAAAAATAGTTGGACAAACAGAACCAGCTTTGAAGAAAAGGAGAAAATCACGGCAGCAAAAGAAATATCAGATGTTTTTAAAATAAAGTAAGTATGTTTTTCACTTCAAGAAATAGAAAATTAGTTGCGAATGTTAAAAGGCTTGAAGAGCTTGAGAAGAATGTTATTGCCCTAAACGAGGAGAATAAAGAACTTATAAATATCATTGAAAGCAGGGAAAAAGCTCTTCAAAAAATAATCTCTGAAAAATCAAATGGCTTTCCTTGGTTAGCGGAAGCAATTGGAGAGTTTTATAAATACCAAGATTTTGAAATTGCTCGCTATCTTGAAATAAAAAAACATCCTGCATACAAAAAAGCAGAAGCAGTTCGGGAAGTCGCCATTGAAAACAGGCTACTAAGAAAACAAATTAAAATTGCTCAAAACTTTGTAACATATTACGAAACACTTTTCCCTTGGATAAATGAATATGTAGGTGAAGACCTTGACGATTTACTTGAAGGAATTGCTCAGTCTGCAAAAGAAGACAGCGAAGAAGAAACCGACCCTGTTCTAAAATTTATACCTAAGGCAGAATACGACAGGTTACCCGACAGCGAAAGAAATCAAAAAGCACTCGACAGATATATTTCCTCAAGAAAAAAGCCATATGAAATCGGTAGGGATTATGAACGCTACATTGGCTATCTCTACGAAAAGGACGGATATAAAGTAGAATATATGGGTATTGAAAAAGGACTGGAGGATTTAGGTCGTGATTTAGTTTGCATTAAAGACGGAGAAATAGAAATTGTTCAATGTAAATGTTGGGCAAGTCACAAGACAATTCACGAAAAACATATTAATCAACTCTACGGGACAGCCGTAAAATATTTCATTGACCACAAGCAAATCACCAACAAAAAAAAGACTTTAGCGCTTTTTCCTGAATTGATTAGCTCAGGACAAATCAAAGCTGCATTCGTGACTTCAACAAAACTTTCAGAGACAGCAAAGAAATTTGCGACTGCCCTCGGAGTAAAAGTTATTGAAGAAAAACCACTTGACAAGTACCCTCTTATCAAGTGTAACATTGGTGCAAATGGTGACAAAATTTATCATCTTCCTTTCGACCAACAGTATGACAAAACATTAATAAAAAACAAAGGAGAATTTTACGCCTCGACAGTTAAGGAAGCAGAGGACAAGAATTTTCGCAGAGCATTTAGGTGGCGTGGGACAAATAACTGACGACAGAAATACAGCCGGTAACAGCACCTTTGCGTTATGGCGGGTGACGTACGAATATGAATAGTAGTGCATTTAATAAACATTGTGCGTTTAGACAGGTTAGTGCATCTAATCCGCCACAACGCAAAGCTGCAAAACGTTAGTGGCAATTTTAGGACGACACCCAAACCAACAAAAACGACAGAGGATTTAAGAAAAAAATGGCAAAAAAAATATTCAATCCTATGGACAGCGGAACTATGGAAGCGTTAGCAAAAATCTTAGCTGACACAGGACAAGGTTTAACAGGAACTGAATTATCTAAATTTATTCCAGAAGCAGGGCTAAAAGATATCGAGCCGTCAAACACAAAATGGAAACGGCTTTACAATAGTTTCGTTGACTATCAAAACAGAAATAAAAACTCAAACAACATTTTGACTTTTATAAATCTGACAATGAAACCTTCACGTTACGTTGGACAGAATGAAAAATTTGAAACAACAAGAGCAGAATTAAATAAGCGACTTTCATTTATTGGACTTTTACTAAACGAAAAAGGTATCTTTAATCCAGTATCAACTGCAACAACAATAACAGAGGCCGAACAACGAGTAAACCGTTTTAAATCAAAACTTGAAAACAGAAACATTCATTCAAAAATCTACGAATATTGTAATGCCGAACTAATAACAGAAAACTATTTTCATTCTGTTTTTGAAGCTGCAAAAAGTATCGCAGAAGAAATTAGAAAAAGGACAAATTTAACTCTTGACGGTGCCGAACTTATAGACAAGGCATTTGCAATTTCAAGTCCTCTAGTTAAAATAAATTCATTGCAAACGGAAACGGAAGAAAGTGAGCATAAAGGTTTTTCAAATTTAATAAGAGGTGTCTTTGGAATGTTTAGAAACACGACAGCACATTCTCCAAAAATTGTTTGGACAATAACCGAAGACGAAGCGTTAGACATAATGACAACAATATCATTTATACATAAGAAATTGAATAAAAACAGCCACTAACAAATAGGGCTTAAACGCAATGTAGTGCAACGGAATTGCGATTTAAGCCACTGTTGAACTGAGGCTTTGGTAGCTTTTTCTATGGGGTTTCAATTAAAGGGTTTCAGGATGAAGGGTTCGGTAAGAGATGGAAGGAAGGATTGATAGCGGGCAGATAAATTAATTTTCACCATCGGCTTTTTTATTTTTATGGTTTTATTCATCAGGCATTTACACTTTTGGGTAATATCTGTCTTAATTATTTAGTTACGAGTATGGCTTTTCCTCTTGCCTTTCCGACAACTTTCTTTTTTGTATCGGGTTTTCATTTTATCATGGTTCCGCTTTTCATTTTTTTATAACCGGTGGTGCATGAGGTTTAAAACTGAATACCGTTTCCATCTTTCCCTTTTTACAACAAGGGCAAACCGTTACATCAAAGCCTAATCTTTCTTTGCTGATTGATTGGTAATCCTTTTCTCTTTCATTTTCCGGTTCACAATTCATCTTCTTTTGCTGCTCTCTGAGTACGGGTTTATTCCTGGAGGAAAGAATGCCGTAATGTCGTATTTTCCTGAATCCTTTGGGCAAAATATGCAGACAAAACCGGCGTAGAAATTCATTCGCCCCCAAACTCATCAGTTTGGTACTGGATCCATCCCGGTAATCTTTGTAAGTAAAAGTAACCCTGCCATCCGTCATACTTCGCAGCCGGTGATTGCTGATGGCGATCTTGTGCGTATATCTACCCAGATATTCTATCACCTGATTCACTCCCCCAAAGGGACGTTTGGCATAGACCACCCAGTCTTTTTTGTACAGATGCTCTCTTAAATCTTTGGGTATTTCCATGCCGCTCTCTTTCATCAATCCCCGAAAATATTCCATGAACTTCCCCTGATAAACTTTACTCATCGCCTTTACCGGAAACAAATATTGACCCTCTCTTTTGGTATTCTCCCAGTTGCCAATCTTATCTATGCCTCCCGCAGGCACTATCATGTGGATATGAGGATGCAGTTGCAGCGTTTGTCCCCAGGTATGTAAAACAGCTATGGCTCCCATCCTGGCACCTAAATGCTTTTCGTCTTTACCAAAAGCAAACAGGGTTTCCTTTGCCGAGTGGAATAACAGTTCATACATCTGCTCAGGGTAATGCATACAAAAGCCGTTCAGCTCTTCGGGTAGTGTGAACACCACATGGAAGTATTTACAATCCAGTAAATCTTCCCGCCTTCCCATTATCCATCGTTCTCTGTTCGTTGACTGGCATTTGGGGCAGTGACGGTTACGGCAACTATTGTAGGCAATCCGTTCATGACCGCAATCCGTACAACGTTCCACCTGACCACCTAAAGCTACAGTCCGGCAGATACTGATGGCATGAAGTACTTTCCGATGATAACAGACCGGTTGCTTTTGGGTAATAAACCCTTCCCCGTATTCCCGCAGAATATCGGCTATCTCTAACCTCGGTTTCATGATCCGCTCTTAGAACCCGTAAAGCGTATCTAAGGGACTTCTGCCTACTTTGGGCAGTACCTGTGCAATATGCAGGTAGATGATAGTGGTACTCAAATGGCTGTGTCCAAGTAAATGCTGAATGGTATAAATATCCACGCCATCTTCCAATAGATGAGTAGCAAAGCTGTGTCGCAGCGTGTGCATGGAGACTGCCTTCTGAATATCTGTTTTTTGCAGGGCTTCCGTAATGACATACTGGATACTCCTTTCTCCCATTACCATACCGGGGGTTTGTCCTTCAAACAGATAGGTCTCAGGTTTTAGCTCTCCTAAATATTTAGGAAGCTTCATGGCAATGAATTTAGACAGGATAACATACCTGTCTTTTTTCCCTTTACCCTGCCTGACACGAACCTGCATCCTGTCCGTATCCACATCATTTATCCTGATGTGCCTAAGTTCATTCATCCTCAATCCTGCCGAATAGGCAAAAGCAAGTAAAAACCGGTGCTTTAATGTCCTGGGTGCGACAAACAGCTTTTTACATTCTTCTTTGGATAAAACCACCGGCAGCTTTTTATCCTTTTTGATAACCGGTAGTTTTAATGCCAGTTCATCCTTTCCAAACAGCCGGAACCAATAACGCACCCCGAATACGGTTTGCTTGAAGTAACTCTCCGAAAATCCTTCATGTACCGATTGATGATAAAGGTAACTGTTTACTTCTTCCACCGATACTTCATGAGGCACTCTGCCGAAATGCAGGGCCAGATGAGCCACATTACGTCCATAATTTGTAACCAGGCTTTTGCTGCACCGGTCAAGTACCACGCGTTCCTCAAACTGAGAAAACGCATCTCTGAATCCGGGTACCATGTCTTTGGCTTTCGCTACCACCGTATAGTAGCTCTCTTTCTTGAATGTCATATCTTAAAAGTTTTTTGTGAACTCTCAAGAAAATACTTTTCCGTATATTTGGCAGGGGAAAGCGCGATAACAAGGAGCTACCAGAGGTTTAGTTCAACAAGGTATTGCCAAAAGCGGGGCTGAGCGGCTTCGATTGGACATTCGTGCAAGGGGCAACATTCGTTCTTCGATTGAGCTTTTGTGCTAAAAATCCCCGCCTTCGGCAATACCCGAACCGTTAGCAGTAATACCAAGACAGGACACAGCAAAATGAAATTTGAATTAAAACCAGACAATAGAAATGCTTCTGATAAGGAATTATTAGATGATTTAAAAAAAGTAGCTGACCAACTTAAAAAACAATCTCTTACTCAAAATGACTACAATAAAGTTGGGAGATTTAGCAGTGCTACAATTAGAAATAGATTTGGATGGAATAATGCTTTAGAAAAAGCTGGGCTGACAATTGCAAAACATCAATATATTACTGACGACGAACTACTTGAAGACTTAAAAAGAGTGGCAGTAGAAATTGCTCCTCTTAAAGTGACAATTTCCAAATACAATGAAACAGGAAAATATTCTTCAGCAGTTATTGACAAGCGTTTGGGTTGGAATAACGCCTTAGCGAAGGCTGGACTGAAAATATCCAACTTGCAAAATATTTCAAATGAAGAATTATTTGAAAATATGGAAGAATTATGGATAAAACTTGGAAGGCAACCTTATATAACTGAATGCATAAAGCCTGTTTCAAAATATTCGAGCGACTCATACACACGAAGGTTTGGAAATTGGAGAAAAGCTCTTGAAAAATTTGTTGAATATATAAACTCTGATGTTGATACAAATGACAAACCCATAATTGACGAAGTAGTACAACAAAAAGATTCTGTGTTAAATCCCAAATAATTTTTTATTCTTTTTTATAAATTTGCCATCTATTAGGCGGCTAAAAAGCCAGCCTGTTAAGGGGGCAGTTCTTACTTGGGACTGCCTTTT
>SCQT01000090.1 GCA_004322015.1 Chitinophagaceae bacterium | reverse complement strand
TTTATTACATCACCTGAAACTTATCCAATAGAAAGAACAATAATAAATTTAAAAAATCGTAAACAGTATGCTTTTATATAATCATTCTTTCATTAAAAACGGTTTATTGAAATTGTTAATAATGGTATTTTCTCTGACGGCTTGGGGAAATGCTGCTTCTGCCCATCATAAAATAGTAGTAAAAAATGATCATTATAAATGGCATTCGCAAAATAAAAGGCGGAAAGATACGCTGATAAATCTCTTGAAATATGTGAATGCATTACAAGGCACTAACTCTGATCCCGGTTATTCTTATGGTAATATATATCCCGCCGTTGCACTTCCCTTTGGAATGAATTTCTGGTCGCCGCAAACAGGTAAAAACGGGGATGGCTGGAAATATCAATACAAGGCGAAAGCAATTCGCGGGTTCGGAGAAACTCATCAGTGCAGCCCCTGGATGAATGATTATGGTGTATTCACTTTAATGCCCGTTGCCGGAAAGCTGGTAGTGGATGAAAACGAAAGAGCTTCTGCATTTAGTCATAAAAATGAAATCGCCAAGCCCAATTATTATAAAGTTAAGTTTGATAACGGCATTACGACAGAAATAGCTCCTACCGTGCGCGGTGCACATTTCCGGTTTTCTTTCCCGCATACTGAAAAAGGTTATGTTGTTTTAGATGGATATACAGGAATGAGTGGTGTTAAAATTTATCCTAAAGAGCATAAAATCACCGGCTATGTACATAATGGAATATTTATCCCAGGTAATTTTAAGAATTATTTTGTGCTTGTATTTGATCAACCCTTTATTTCTTATGGCATCTGGGAGAATAAAAATGGAACTATTTCACCGGGAAAAGATACTGCGCAAGGATCAGGTACAGGGGCTTATGTTCAATTCAGGAAAGGGGCTACCGTAGAGGTCAAGGTAGCCTCGTCGTATATAAATCCTCAACAGGCTGAGCTGAATTTACATCGTGAACTTGGTAAGTTTAAAGATCTGAACGAAACGAAAGAAGCTGCAGCAAAGGTTTGGAACAGACTGCTGAACAGGGTATTAGTGGAAGGTGGCAGTGAGGCAGATAAGGCAACTTTTTATTCCTGTTTATATCGGGCGAATTTATTTCCCTGTAAATTTTATGAATACGATAGTGAAGGTGATCCTTGTTATTATGATCCTAATGACGGGAAAATTTATAAAGGTTATTTTTATACCGACGATGGTTATTGGGATACCTTCCGTGCACAGTTTCCTTTAAGTAACATCCTTCATCCAAAGATGCAGGGAAGATATATGAAAGCGATTTTGGCCGTATATAAGCACCTCGGATGGCTGCCCTCGTGGTCATTTCCGGGAGAAACAGGAGGGGTAATGATCGGTAATCACGCTATTTCTCTACTGGCAGACGCGTGGGCAAAAGGTATTCATTCATTCAATCCTGATACGGCGCTGAAAGCTTATTTTCATGAAGCAACCAATACCGGCAACGGCCGCTTTGGACGGAGCGGCTGGAAAGATTATTTTACTCTTGGATACGTAGCTTATCCCGAAGATGGGGTGGGAGCTACCGCTAAGACGTTAGAATATGCTTATGACGATTTTTGCGGATATCAACTGGCGAAGATGACGCATAATACATTTTATGAAAAGATATTCGGGCGCCAAATGTATAACTATAGAAACGTTTTTGATACTACAACTAATTTTGTAAGAGGTCGCGACAGGAATGGGCAATGGAATAAAAATTTCAATCCCTATGAATGGGGTGGGCCGTTCGTAGAAGGAAATTCGTGGCACTATACCTGGTCTGTCTTTCAGAACGTACAGGATTTGATTAATTTAATGGGAGGTGATAAACAATTTGTTGCCAAGCTGGATTCTGTTTTTGAAGTTTCTGATTCTGTGGACGTAGGCACTTATGGTACCTATATTCACGAAATGCGTGAAATGCAAACGGCTCACATGGGGCAATATGCACAGGGTAATGAACCCATACAGCACATGATCTATTTATATGATTATGCGGGAGCACCCTGGAAAGCACAAAAGCATATACGCGCCGTAATGGATCAATTATATAATAGTACTGAAGATGGTTACCCGGGTGACGAAGATGAGGGAGAAATGTCTTCCTGGTATGTGCTAAGTGCGCTGGGCATCTACAGCGTTTGCCCCGGAACAGACCAATATATCATTGGAAGCCCTCTTTTCAGAAAAGCCACTATTACTTTGGAAAATGGGAAGAAGTTTATTATCGAAGCTGCTCATAACAGCAAAGAAAATGTATATATACAAAGCGCTACATTAAACGAAAAACCATTCAATCATAACTGGATCACTTATGATAATATAATAAATGGCGGGGTTTTGCATTTTGACATGGACAATCAACCAAATTTTGAAAGAGGTATCAGAAAAGAGGATATGCCTTTTTCACTGGCTAATAATAAATAAAAAAAGTCTGTTAAAAGCTACGAACTAATTATTTAAAGAAAACTAAATTTAGATTATGAAAAAAGATATCAAGTACTTTTTATTGACATTTACCTGTCTTTCATTTTTTCTCGCTGCCTCTGCAAAGATAACATTACCGGCTTTTATTGCTGACAACATGGTTTTGCAACAGCAGGCTGATGATCCGATTTGGGGA
>SCQT01000089.1 GCA_004322015.1 Chitinophagaceae bacterium | reverse complement strand
TACCGCCTTTTTTTCTCTTTCTCCTCCTTGGGGATAACTTTATTTTTTACCCGCTAAACACCTTTTTATCCACACATTGTGAATTACTTATCCTTTAAAAAACTACCGAACCATTGATTTAATACTGATATTATTTTTTATTCATTACGGAAGAAGATAATCCTTTAAGGGGTCAGTATCACGTCAATAATATTCAATAATCCGTTAGTGGTGACAATATTGGCATTCTGCTTAGCGACCACAATGGACTTATCATTGGAAGTTCCCTGAACTGTAAAGTTCGGGGCAACTGTTACAAACATGATCTGCTCATTCACGTATTGATTATTTTGGGTGTTTATTGTAGTTAATATTGTATTGACACCTGTATTGGGCTGCACATCTATATTATTTATCCTGCCCCTGATGATATGATATTCCAGCATATTCACCAATAGCTGAGAAGGAATGGCTGCAACCAGGGAATCGTTTGTGTAACCCGCTGCGCGAAAAGCTTTATTGGATATGGCAAATACGGTAAAAGAGCTATCGGGATCAGAAAGCATTTTAATAAAATTAATACCCCCTGATTTAGCGGCTGCCACTAATGCGGTATTGAATAATGAAAGCGATGTATCTGACTGTATTCTTTGCAAAGTAGTCATATTAATGGGTTTCGGAAGGAAGCGGGGTATGCCGTGTATCACACCCGCCCCGCCATACATATTAGCGCTGCCGCCATAGAAATTAATGCCCTCGGCATAACCAACTGTAGTGGACCAAGTATTAGTTTTTACTTTATTGAAATAGATATGATCCCCGGATAAAGCCTGCATCGGTTGTGTTGTATCAAAGTCCGGCATCAAGTTTCGACCCTTTATAATATGATATAGTAAAAGTTTGCCCAAAGTATCAGGGTTGGCAGATTCTACTGCCGCTATGGTTTTATACCCACCGTCTATAAAGGCGCCATCATTGGGAGCAAAAAGGGTATATGCCTGAGTCGAGTCATCCAACATGGAAATAAAATTCGTGGTCCCCTGGCTCGCACGGGTAATGGCAGCCACAAGAAAAGTGAACCGGCTGTTACTGTTGGAACCCACATACGATTTCAGCCTTTGTAATATAGAGGGTTGGATTGACAACGTATTATCAATCAGGTAGAGCGTACCGTTAGTGGCAGCGTAGGTGTTGGTAACATCGCCGCCGTTTACATAAGTGGCATTACCCACCTTCTGTATCAGCAGGGGTAATCCGCCCATAGAAGTAATTGGCGACTTACCATCCAGCGATTGAATATCCACCTTTCCTTTCACAATATGGTCTTCTACCATGGTAATTAACGAATCCTTATCCATGGCATATATGGATGCTCCGGTGATCCCGGCTCCGCTTAAAGCGGTATTAGTGGGCGCAAAAACCGTGTAATCCCCGCTTCTTAGCATACTCGTTAGTCCTGCTACTTTGATGGCATATTGAAAAGTTGAGAAGGTAATATTATCCGCAGCAATAATATCATAGATGCTCACCTCGCTTGGCGGATAATCGAAAGCTGATTGTTTTTTACAAGAGGCTGTTGTAAGTATTCCAATTAATATGAAAGGCAGGAATCCTTTCTTTATTTTAATAATCTTTTTCATATCATTTTAATCAGTTTATTACGGTAATGATGATTTTTCTAAGCGTGGATTTCAATTGCCAACGGTTAGCATTGGTGGCCAGAAATACGGCAATATAGGTGCCTGGTTTAGGATAACCCGAAAATTTATAGCTCGTTTGAATCGTTGCCGGGTTTGTTTTCACACTCAGTCCAAGGTCTGGTTGTACCCTGTCGAGGAACAGAGGCTGGGATATCATGTAGTCTTCGGTCTCAGGAAAGGAAGCCGGTCCCCCCCACATTTCTGCATTATCTGAATTGACATACCATTGCCTTAAAGAATCTTTTATTTCTACCGGCGCCCATCCCATGGTGCTGGAAGCAATATTGACCACTGTACTATCGGGTAAAATATTGTCAACAGAGTAATCCTTGGTGTACCATGCCCGTTTATTATTATCTGGTTGTATTTCATGATATCTGAAAGCAATATACACGACAGAGTCATGCCCGAGCGAATCCTTATGGGGGATGTCTGAGAGATTTATTATTCCTGATGGAGTGTATGCGCCGGTTCTGCCATCCGAAAAAACAGCCCTGTCGCTGATATTTGTCCAGGTAGCGTTTAGTACATCTTTAAAAGTATAGTTTCCGGAAAAATTAGTGGATACCAGCAACTGCAGGGTCGTATCCGGACCATCATTGAAGCCGAATTTTCTTAAAGAGGAAAAGCTAAAAACCGCCTTCCCATCTTCGACTCTCACACGATTTCTGAATTCATAATTCCTGGTCAAATCGCCCGCCCAAAAAACAATGGTATTCGCGTCCCCGGTAAAATTAAAAGTAATCGGCTCGTTGACATGTATGGTGGGGGAATCCACACTTACATTAAAATCAGGGGTGCTTACATCCGGATATTTCTGGCATGATACGACAGAAAGAATGATTATAATGCTCAGCCCTGAGAATAAATATTTCATCTGAAAAGATTTTATAGTTTTTAAATGCCAGATGGAACCTCGCATTTTCATTCCTTTGTTTACCCAACATTTTATTATGCTCGGTTTCATAATAATTTATTTTTTCATTTTTTAATCTTCGGTTAAATCAGAAATATTACCACCCTGCATTTTGCGTGGCTAAGCTGTTCGATTGTAATTCCTGCGCAGGTATAGGGAATAAAGTATCTCTGGGTTGATAGTTTTTAAAAAATCTGGACACATTACCTACATAAAAGGATCCGGGGTTGGGTTGATTCTGATCGGTTACATCTTGCTGCATCCGCTGCAAAGCTGCCCCCAATTCTCCCCATCTTATCAGGTCATGTTTTCTTAATCCTTCCAGACCAAACTCCCGCCATCTTTCATCTTCCAACGAATCCTGAAATTGCTGCTGGTCCAACCCGGGAGTAAGATCGGCTTCCTGGGGGTTTGTAGCTCCGGGTAACATTTTACCCCATCCTCTTTCCCGTACCTTATTTATTAAAGAATAGGCCAACTGGGTAGGCCCATTCACGGCATTTTCTGCTTCCGCCACCATCAATAGTACATCTGCATAGCGCATCAGGGGGAAGTTTACGGGAGTCTTGTCTACAAGTCTTGGAAACGGAGAATAATTCAACCTGAATTTGCCTGGAAAACGATCATATAATTGGGTGGAAGTCCAATTTACGTGGGCACCATTGGTTCCATATCGCCAGGGACAAATAGTCCAGTCTCTTCTCTGATCTTCAAGGCTAAAAGTCTTATAATAAAGCCGGGCGCATCTGACATATCCGTACCCGTAACCACTGTCAACGGGCCCATAAGCTATGCCATCCAAAGCGCCTTCATTGCTGTAGGTATAATACCCCGGGATATACTGTGCATCCACCGCCCATAAAATGGATCTTTTATCAGGATTGCCCTGGATCAAATCAATAAACATCTGGGAATAAGACGGATCTAATGAATGTAAACCTGAATTGATAACCTTCATACCCCATGCTTCCGCATCTCTGTATTTGGATGCATCCATCAGCGGATGGCCTGCCATAGTCAGATATACTCTGGCGAGCATAGCCTCCACGGTTGTTTTAGCAGGATAACCATTTCCACCATATCCTGAGGTAGTGGCTGGGGGAACCAGGGAATCAGCTTCAGTCATATCTTTAATGATCTGGGCATATACATCGGCTATAGGGCTACAAGCTAAATTTTTATCCTTAGGACCCGAAGTAGGTTCTATTCTCAACGGCACAGGTCCCCATTGATCCACCAAAAAGAAATAACAATATGCTCTCAAGAAAAGAGCTTCTCCTTTGATAATATCCTTTTTTTGCTGATCGTATTTCCCATTATTTAAATTGGCAAGCAATACATTCATTCTCTCAATGGCCGTATAGACCACATTCCATGTAGAGGTCAACAGCGGATCCGTATAATTGGAAGTAAAGTCTGCCGGATAAGGGCTGATCGTCATGTACACGTCATCGCCACACATCAATGCCCTGGTATTAAAGGTACCCCCCCACCAATTGGAATTCAGTAACAGTTCATAGCCGGAGTTTAATGCCAGCATGGCCTGATCTGCGGTTTGATAGTAATTGCCGGGTTGTAAAAAATCCTGTGGGGTGGTTGACAGGAATTTTTTACATCCAGTTATTCCCGGAATGATAAGCGCTATTAAAACAAATACTTTTTTCATTTCGATAATTTTTGGAATTAAAACGAAAGGTTTAATCCTCCGGTTACCACAAATGGTCTGGGATAACTGGAGAAATCTACTCCCGGTGTCAATACAGACTGATAGGCAGACACTTCAGGATCGTACCCTGAATATTTGGTAAGGGTAAGAAGATTCTGTGCGGACACATAAATCCTCAGGGTAGTTACCTTCAGCCTGCTCAATAATTTATCCGGAAAAGTATACCCTAAATTGATAGTTTTTAACCGTACATAGGACCCGTCTTCTACGAACTTGGACTGATAAACAGAGGCAGCGCCTGGTCCTGTAGGGTCATTAGGAAGGCGTATATTAGGTATTGTGGTATTTTGATTTGAAGGTGACCAGCGATCTGCGTTCTCGGCAAACACCTCCTGGTAGGGTATTACAGCATATTTTTCTATACCCAGCCCCTGTCCAAACCATATCCTGTTGGCGTTAATTATGCTATTCCCATAAGAATATTCAAAGAATATGTTTAAATCAAAGTTCTTCCACGTGAAATCATTGCTCCATCCCCCTGTACTCCTGGGATAGCCATTACCTATTACCACCCTGTCTAAGTTATCTAATTTGCCATCGTGATTGATATCCACGAATTTGCTGGACCCGGGCTGAGGCTTTTCTCCGCTTATTTGAGAAGTGTATTGCGGAACACCCGGTTTTAAAACATACGTACCATTAGGCAATTGATCAAAGTCACTGGGTTGATATACGCCGTCTGAAACAAAACCATACATTTGGCCTAAAGGCCCTCCTACCTGGGCAATAAAAGCGGGAGTTCCTGAAAAATAAGACTGCCAGCCAACATTGGTTAAAATAGCGTCCTGTGTGGGGTCCGCCAGTGAATTGAGCCGGTTGCGGTTAAAGCTGGCATTCACGCTCATGGAATAGGTAAAGTGTGGATGCTCTACCAGGTTGGCTTGAACTGCAATCTCCAATCCCTTATTACTAAGGCTGGCAATATTTTCAGTTACCGAGGTAAAGCCGGTATTGGGCGGCAAAGGCGCCTGGTACAAAAGATTATCAGTACGCCTGTTATATAAATCTACCGTCAGGTGAACTTTTCCCTTCCAAAAACCCATGTCGAACCCTAAGTCAGTTTGTTTGGTGGTTTCCCATTTTAAATCCGGATTAGGCAGCGAGCCGATAATAGCGCTTGGCGGCTGCAGGCTGCCATTTGTCAGCAAAGGAGAACTAAAATATATGCTGGAATAGGTGGCAAAATCCCCCACCCTGTTGTTACCGGTTTCACCATAACTAAAGCGGATATTACCATCCGTCAGCACATTGTTTTTGGGAAAAAGAGGTTCACTGGTAAACTTCCATTTCAGGGCGCCAGATGGGAAATATCCCCATCTGTTTTTCCCGACAAATTTGGAAGAACCATCTGCCCGTACATTCGCTGTCAGATAATATCGTCCGGCATAATTATAATTGACACTGGCTATACCGGATGCCATAGTGCTATACGAAACGCTTGCATAAGGGGGCATGTATACTTGTCCTGCATCAATACCACCAACACCGATGGCATCCGAAGGAAGATTAATGCCACTGTAGCCGAATCCATTACTGGTATTTTTCTGAAATTCCGCTACAAGGGTGGCAGTTAAAAAATTCTTGCCATTAAACGAATTGGTATAAGTCAGCAGATTGGCATTGTCAAAATAATTATACCGGTAATTATAAACCGCGCCATTTATTCCATTGGCTTGATAGGGACTACCATAATAAGTATGGGAATTATTAAATTGTTCCACCCTGACGAACCGATCGTTCATACTTCCCCGTAAGGTCAATTTCAAATGTTTGGTTATATTATAATCTATGTAAAGATTGGCAATGAGGTTATCGGTAATATTATTTCTTACCAGGTTTTCAAGGTTAGAAATAGGATTGAAACGATAGTTAATTTCGCTGCCTGGATCTACGCCATCCGGCACCATATCCAGTGCGAGCAAACTATCCTGAGATACATTATATGATATGGGTGGATAAGAAAAAATTGAATAAAATAAAGGATTGCTGCCAATGCTTTGTGGAGAAGATCCTTTGAGCAGGTTATTGGTGTACATGATCAAAGTTCCCACCCTGGCTTTTTTTCCTATATCCTGATCCAACGATATTTTTAACTGGTATCTCCGGAAAGAAGAGGCTACCATGATACCATTCTGATTAAAATAATTCCCTGACAAAGAATAGCGTGTGCCATTATTTCCGCCGGATATCATTAAAGAATGATTTTGGGTAAGGGCATTCCTGAACAGTTCTTTTTGCCAGTCAATTCCTTTCACATTCCTGTAATCTTCTAACGTTTTCCCGTTGGCAAGAAAAGGATTGGCTGCGCCGTACAAATCAGATTGTAGCCGCACATATTCATAAGGGCTTAAAAGCTTCATGTATTTTTCCACCTGGTTTACCCCGAAATAGTCACTATAGCTTATTCTGGCAGGTCCTGCGGTTCCGGTCTTGGTTGTAATAACTATCACTCCATTAGAACCCTCCGCCCCGTATAAGGCAGTAGCAGAAGCATCCTTTAATACCGTGATGCTTTTTATATTCTGAGGATCCAATATATTATTATCAGGACTTTCAATAGGGAAGCCGTCTATAACATATAATGGTGAGGTGCTTTGGGTAATAGAACCCGCTCCCCGTATCAGAATATCCACCGGCGCACCCGGTTGCCCGCTTTCCGAAGTCACCTGAACTCCTGCAACTCTTCCACCCAACGCCTCCAGAAAACTTCCTACCGGTGCTTTTTGCATATCTTTCATGTTAACGGTACTGACAGAACCGGTTAAATCTTTCCGTAAGGTTTGGGTATAACCGGTAACAATTACTGTATTCATATAAGAACTTTCTTCATGCATCACTGCATTTACAATGTCCCGGTCATCAATAGGCTTTATTTCTCTTCTATATCCTATAAAAGAAAATATCAGCGTATCGCCACCTGATGGCACATTGATATTATAAATACCTTTTGAATTGGTGACCGCACCTATACGCGGATGATTCTTCACCCGTACAGTAACACCCGGAAGTGGCGTTCCAGAGGTGCTTTTAACGGCTCCAATGACCGGATGAGTCTGACCTGAAGATTGCAGAGTTGAAAGTGATATAAGCATAACGATCAAAGCAATCATCCGACCCATATACCTGATAACCAAATGGAAAAATTTATTCATAAAACAAATTTTTATACTGTATTAAATACCTTTTCTAACCATTAACATCCAAACCATAATCGTCATTCTCGAATCACCAGGATATCCTTAATCTTAATTTCCATCAAAAATATAGTTTATCCAAGGCTGATTATTATACTATTTTTCTTAAACGTAAAATTTATTTTTAAAAATTATTATCGTCAATTATTATAAGATCTATCTTCAGTAAAACAGGCAAGCACCTGCTCTCTATTGAAGATAATGGTTCAGCCAGTGCCATGTCTGAAGATAAAAATCTTCACAACTGGTGTGCGTAAGATTGGGATAGAACTTTATCTCTTTTGTACTTGATATCCTGTTATAAACAGATTGAATGGTTTGCCACGGACACGTACGGTCTTTACCACCGCAGCTCATTAAAACCGGTACCTGAAGTAGCGGCGCTAACTGATAAGGATCAAAATATGCAAGCGTATTCAGCGCATGCTGATTATTTTTTCCCGCGCGGTCCAGTAATCTCTTTACTAAGGATGGAAGATGTGCAGCCATCTGAAAATTACAGAGAAAAGGCACATGCGCTACTACCGTTTTGATCCTTGGATCCAATGCAGCTACTGCCAGAGATATACCGCCCCCCTGGCTGGTACCCACCAGTGCAATGCGGCCGCTATCCATAATATCCGGTCTGGATACCACAAAATCTATCATTCGAATTACATCAGCATAAGCGCCCTGGTAATAAGATCCATCCGGATGATTTAATTCCATTGTAAGTTTATCCCCTCCCGGCACTTTCCAGAATGCTTCCGATAATCCTTGTCCCCGGGGAAATACTTGAAGAATAGCATATCCTCGTTGACATTCGCTGAGCATAATACCCTGCTGGTTACCCCCATAACCGGGCACAGTAACGATGACCGGCCGTGGCTTTGCAGGTGCCTCGCCCTGTACGGGAATAGCCAGTAAACCGGCTATCTTCACATTTCCCAGGCTATTAAGTGTTACTTTATATTCTCTATAAGGAAGCGCTAAATGAAGCGTATCAACTTTTGCACCCATTGGAACAGCAGCCAGTTCTGTTAATGTCTTTTTCCAGAATTTCGTGATAGCAGGATCTACAGAAGGGTTGTGCATGGAAACAGGGGTAACAGCTTTATCATCAATAAATCTATCTTTATTCTTACCGTTATTCTTAACAATATTATGCGCTACAGAATTTAATGCTATACATTGGAAAAGGAATAATCCATAAAATGATTTGCGCGAAATCATCTTGTAAAAAGAATGTAAATATCGCTCTGTAATTCTTTTTTGTATATTGATCCTTTTCATGCAATAAGTTATTTGGGACTTTACCTGACTTTACTTGCCAACAAAAATTTTTGATAAGCCTTTTTCTTTTCTGTATCTTCTTTTGCCGATTCTCCGAAATAAATAAAACCTAAAGCTTTACGTGTGCGGTTCTCTGTAAGATTCCCGTCGGTTCTGTGTATGGTCATTGAATGGTGGATCAATAAATCCCCGGGCTTAGTGCGAAAAAATATCTCGTCTTCCCTGCTTTCTTTTTCTCCATAATCGCTGATGGATTGTGAAAATCCGGAAGTCTGTGTTTTTCCATGCGGTCTCATACCTTTCAAATGGGATCCTTTAATATAACGCACGCAGCCATTTTCTTCATCCACCTCTTCTAATCCTAACCACATCGTAAGAGCGCTGGGTGGGTTGAGCATAAAATAAAAATTGTCCTGGTGTGGAGGCGTGGATCTGCCGATCCTGGAAGGCTTATTAAAATACTCGATCGTTTTTCCGGTAGCTTTTTCTCCCAGCAATACTTCTGCCATCTTTTCGAATCTGCTTCCTGTAAGGATAGCAGCAAAGAAGGGATCATATTTTTGCAGGTCTTGTAATTGTTTCAGCGTACTGGGATAGTTTTTATCTTCGTAAAAAACATGGTTGGGTGTCATCTCCTGCAAATGATGCTGAATCAGCTCCTCTAATTTTGCTTTTATTGTTGTTATTTCTTCCTGATCCAGAAATTCAGGAATGAACACGAACCCATCCAGATCAAAAGATTTCTTTAAGGATATATTAGTATTTGCAAACATTATACTGCGCATTTAAGAGATGCACAAATATATCCTGCAAATTTCTCCGCAGATGCTACGTTTTTACTTAATTCTGATATTATTTTTTAAATATCGCCTGCCAAATGCCGAAGCTTATTCCGGATAATATTTTCCGCATCTTTTTCCAAAAAGCTGCTTCTGCATCGCCATGTTTCATACCCCCCCAATTCAAATTCATGCAATGGCGGAACATAACCGACATAGCCATTTGCCAGACAAACGGTAAAATAATTCTTTGCTTTATTATTTTCTTTAAGCCATAAGCCTGTTTCTGCAAAAAACTCACCTCCCAATCCGCCAATTATTCCGGCCCCAATTCTGAATACTTGTACAGGGAACAAAATAGTATCCGGGTATTCATTCAGTAAAATCTGTTCCCTTGCATAAATTCTTCTGAAAGCATCCTCGTTGCCTGTGTGAGAAGATTCTTTCATAGCAAGATGATCATAGCGCGTTTCAACTACTACGGACTTGGCAGCGCTTAACTCCCTGGGAGTAGGTTTCCTGATACTCACCGGCAATTCCGTATATTGAACAGACAAAGGAGCATTCATATCCCATTCAATACCTTTTACAGAATCGGCTATTCTGCCCGCAATATCATTCCCGATGAGATTGCTCTTGGCAAAAAAAGCTGATGGGTAACGACCGGGTTCGAGAAAATCAATAATGTTAGCATCACCGCTGGTTCCGTTGCTCATCATGGCTACAAAACCATCAGGCGCCTGAAGTTTAGATTTTATTTGTTCAGAAAATACTCCGAAATAATCTGCGGTGATGGTACCATTCTCCCAATCGCCTGCATAATGCATGGAATAATTTGCCAGCAAACTGATCCATTGATCATCCATGCCTTTCACGACAAGATAACAAACTTCAGGATCAGTGGTTCCTTCTCTTTTAGCTATTTGGCTCTCATAACCTAAAGGATTCGTTTTAATGATATCATACCCATCAGTTACCGGATTATACGCCTTATACTCCGGCTTCATAAAATATCGCCTGCACACTGTATGTTCGGGAACCTCTACAGATCCAAAAGCGATTTTGGCCGGACACATATTTTCTTTCGCCTTTATTACAGCTTCTATGATCAAACCGGATAGCTTTTTCCGGTAGGTCAGATCGGCAACAGCCAACAAAAGATCCTCAATTGATCCGCCGGCATGAGTATGAGTTGCTGAAATCAGGATATTTTCACGTGTGATAGCGCATCGTTCGAATATTTCTCTTTTTACCTCATCAACAAAATCTTTCCGCATCATGCAAATATCTACCACAACAAAAGCAATAGTTTGCTCATTATTTTGCAGAACCAACGCTTTTGCATAAAGCGGATCATGTATCACGTGCGCATAATGAGATACAAAATCACCATTGATGGCAGTGCCCAATGGAGGAGTAATGTCTATTTCGGCAGCCCCTGCTATAAAATTCTGAGTATCCATTCATTATTTACTATAAGAAATTAAAAAAATCGTTCGTTTCAACTTCGCTCAACAAACAGTTTAAGGGCATTGAGAAAAGCCGAAATGCCACCTATCTGGAAACGTTATTTCCAATTTTTTTGTAAAAACCGAATCCAGTTTCTATAAAAAATATTTTCAATATCCTTCTGCTTATAGCCTCTTTTTAAAAGAATGCTTTGGTATTTTTGTAAATCAGCAATAGAATTCATATCCCAGGGTGCCTGTTCAGTTCCGAATATCCCATCCAGATCACTGCCGATAGCCACGTGCAGACTGTTACCTGCTATCTGGCATATATGATCCCAGTGATCAACTAAATTTTCTAACTTAATATTAAGTTGCCAGGGATCAGAAACGGTATCTATAAAACGGATGTCCAGCGCCCAGCAATCCAGCATGCCGCCAATCACCGCATCTCTTTCAATCAGTTGTTTTATTTGATCATCTGTTATTTGCCTTTGCGTAGGAACGATGGATCTCACATTGCAATGACTGGCCCAAATGGGTCCGTGGTACAACTTCATGACGTCCTTAAACCCTTCATCAGTCAGATGTGTTGTGTCTAATATCAGGTGAAGCTTTTCCATTTCCACTAGTAATTCCTTCCCCAGAGCTGTTATACCTCCCGCTGTTTTCGTTCCAGGTGCATATCTCCCCGGACCAAAATGTGAAAGTCCTACCGCTCTCAGCCCATATTCATAAGCTTTATATAAATAGGAAACATCTACTAACGAATCTGCTCCTTCAAGGCTTAGAATGTAGCCTATAGGTTTTTTATCCTTTTCGATATTTGCATTATGCAACAGAGATAAGTGCTTATTTAATTGTTCCAAATTAGTGATCTGAACCATTTCTCCAAGCGCTTCCATTTCACGATACCATGCGAGCTGAGCCTGCGTCATGGACCATGCTTGTTGCGGCGAGTGCCAGCCGGGTAATGAGCTTCCTAATGGGCTATAGCGGGCTAATTGGGTTGCCACCACTAATCCGATCTTCCCCCTTCGCAACTCAGGTAAGCACAATGTTCCTCTTCCTCTGTCAGGCTTGTCCGTCATATTCATTTCACGAGCCCTGATCTCGTTTAAGGGACGCGTAAGATCACGGTTCCATTCAATGGCATTCATTGCCAAATCAAGGTGTGCATCGAATATAAGCAGGTTATCCATGTTAATCTGAAATACTAATATCTCCGAGTAAAGTGCTATTTTTTTTATAATTAAACGGGTATAGTTCCATGGTCTTTTTTATCTGATAACTGAATTTTCTAAATAAGAAATCCCACTTTTTTACATCTTCAGGAGAATATTGATAGAGACCTTCCCCATTCTCCATTCCTTTGCCACCCGAAGCAATAATATCATTAAAAAATAGGGGGGGGGTGGTATTTCTTGATAAATCGGGATTCAGCTCTTTCATCACCATGCCATAAGCATAGGTTCCCATCAGATCCATATAACGGCAATATCCGCAAAAAGGCATATAATATCCCGCATCATTTCTGCAAGCCCTGTCTATATCCTCAACAGTTGCATAACCATTTTGCACCAAATAGAATGCCTCACGGGCTAAGGCAGCAACCAACCGTGAACGAATGCCAATTTCTCCTCTGACAATATAAGGATCTTTTTGCCAGTGATCTTTTGCCAGGTAAAATATCTGATCAATGTATTTCTCGTTTACTGTATGATTGGCGATCAATTCCATAAAAAAGGTAGTATGTGCCGGTTCCGTCCAATTAATACCCACAATTCTATCCGGATTATCACCACCTTCCTGCAAGGTACGCAGGGAAATGCTTTCGGTATTCAGGGCTATGATCGTGTCAGAAGACGATCGCTGCTCCACTTGTTGAATAAGGTTTCTTTTAGCATTCACATCTTCATATGTCACTATGATCGCCAGCTCAGCTTTAATATCATCTCTTAATTCGCTAATAATCTGCAAAGCATAATATGGATCAATTTCATACCCCTCATGTTTCATATCCTTATAATGAAGGTGAATCCTTTCTTCAATTCGCTTCGCATCAGTCGAACATATAGTGACTGGATGACCGGCTCGTAACAGGCAAACTGCAATGCTGCTGACGAGCCTGTGATTTCCTGTAAGGAAGACGGGGGCTAAATGATTCATTTCCATGCTTTCTCTCTTAAATATTTTTCAGTACTTCTCTTGCAGTTACGACGGCTTTATCTATATCATCCTCAGTATGAGCAGCGCTGATATACCAAAGTCCTCTTCCGATAATCCGAACCCCTTTATCGTGCATTCCACTCATAAATTTCCTCATCTTTGCCTTATCAAAGGTCAAAGTATCCCTGTAATCCTTTATTTTACTTAATTCGGTAAAGGCAGTATTGAACATAGGTCCAGGGCCTTGAACTAATAAATTCTGATTTGCTTCGAGGGCAGCTTCTCTCAATCCTTTCATCAGTTTATTTCCATATCTAAACAGGCGATCGTAAGGGTGTTCTTTTTCCAATATTTCTACTGTAGCTAAGGCAGCGGCTACTGTAGCATTATTCGAATTCATTGTACCTGCATGAATGACTCTCGATTCTTCAATAAGCCGCATCCATTCTCTCTTTCCTACAACGGCACTTATCGGATAACCACTCGCCATGGCTTTTGCAAAAACAGAAATATCAGGGGTAATCCCAAAATATTTTTGGGCTCCTCCAATGCTCAGACGGAATCCGGTAATGACTTCGTCGAATATTAAGGCGATGCCATATTCATCACATATTACCCTCATTTCCTGCAGGTATCCATCCTCAGGATGAATGCAACCGTTATTGCACATAACGGGTTCAGTAATGATCGCTGCGATTTCCTTATAATGGGTAGCCACTGTTTTTCTCAAAAGTACCGGGTCATTCCATGGTATAATAATAAAATCCTCCCGTGTATGAGCAGGAAGCCCCTCTGTCCAGGGATAAGCATTCGGGGCCTCTTTATCGCCAAGAGCCTCCACAGAAGGAGCAGATAAACCCCAGCAAACATTGTCTAACCATCCGTGGTAATGCCCCTCGAAACGCAGAAACTTTTTCCTGCCCGTCTTGGCTCTCGCCACACGAAGTGCGGTTTGTATTGCCTCAGAGCCATCTAAGCAAAATCTCATTAATTCTGCTGAAGGAATAAGCTGATGCAGTTTTTCAGCCAATTCGATTTCTTTGATATGCTGACCGGCATAAAGTTGCCCGTAAGCAGAATAGGATGTAACGCTTTCAATGACCTCTGGGCGGGAGTGTCCTAATATCAACGGGCCCTGACTTAACGTAAAATCAAGATATTCGTTCCCGTCTGCATCATATATACGGCTGCCTTCGCCATGCGTATAAAACAAAGCATGAGGATAACCATACTTTCTGAATTCAGATGAAACGCCCCCTGCCAATACCACTTTTGCCCGCTCGAGTAGCTTCGCAGATTCTGTATATAGTCTTGTTGACATCATGATACTCATTATTTTTTGGCGATATTCTGATCTTGGATATTTAGTGAGGGTCGGATACCTCAGAAGGATATAGCGCGGCCAAATGTGCAATATCCTTG
Source organism: Chitinophagaceae bacterium (assembly GCA_004322015.1). Classification (GTDB taxonomy): domain Bacteria; phylum Bacteroidota; class Bacteroidia; order Chitinophagales; family Chitinophagaceae; genus FW021-bin31. Next base: position 715 of record SCQT01000089.1, on the reverse strand, counting down.
TTGAATACAGCAAATGCATCATCCCATTCCCTGGCTTCCTCAGCAGTATAATGGTATAATCCATAGCAATTCTGAATGCCTCTGGCATGTATCTCCACCATTCGCTGCATAATTTCAGGCACGTCCTCTCTGTTATCCAATGCAGGAAAAATAGTGTCAAAGATTACTTTATAATCTTCCAATCCCCAAAAATCCATTCTTCTGAATATGCCCATTAGGGTAATCCATGATCCAAAGTCATATCTGAAGCACTTATCCGCGTCTTCTACCGAGATAACTCCTCCCTCGATGAGAGATAAAGCTTCTCTCGAAGCAGCATACATGAGCCGGTTAGTGATAAAGCCTTTCATGTCTTTCTTCAGCAAGGTCGGTTCCTTTCCCCAATAATAGGCCAGCTTATAAACCCATTCCGATACCTCTGCAGCAGTTTTATCTCCCTGTATTATTTCCATAAACCTTGTATTAAAGGCAGGCTCGGCCCAATGCATACCAATAAATCTTTCGGGGTGAATGACATATTGTTGCAACTCGCTGATCGGTATGGCAGAAGTATTGGAAGCAATGATAATCTCATGGCTAACTACTTTGGTTATTTTCTTATATACTGCCTTTTTGATATCTATTTCTTCCAAAACACATTCTAATACCAGACGACAATCCTCAAGATCACGATAGTCCGTGGAAATAGTCAGTGAACTCAGATAATTTTCAACGG
>SCQT01000008.1 GCA_004322015.1 Chitinophagaceae bacterium | reverse complement strand
GACAGCTCCTGCCGCCACATCGCTCGGATAGTGGAGGCCAAGGTACAGCCGCGAATAAGCCACGAGGGCGGCCCATACAAAAAATGGAATAATAATATATCTTTTACGGTAATTCAGACTAAGAATAGTAGCTACGGCAAAACAGACCGAGGTATGACCCGAAGGGAAAGATCCGTCATTATCAGCAGCTACATGCCAGATCGAAGGATAGGTAATATAAGGACGGGGCCGGTCAATGATATGCTTTAATGCCAGCACTATGATCGTAGTGACGATGAGTGATCCCACCATCTGAATGGCAGTGAGTTTCATTTTATCGCTGCTTTTAACCAGGCCCATTATAAAAAGAACAATCACTGCTGATACAACTATGGGTTTGGCAGTATTGGTTACCAGCATAAATAAATGGTCAAGCGACTGAAACCTGTGAAGATCAATGGCTTTCAGCAAAGTAATATCTGTTCCGTGCGACAGGGCGCTACAGATGACCGGAAGCAAAAGTACAGGCAGGATCAGTATTTTTTTCATGGCATGAATTCAATTTGAATGATATAAATGCTGCCGCACGCTACGGTTGTACACTCACCGTGGCTGTATCGGGCAACCCGTAATTCCCTGAAGTCAATATCCTGTCTGAGGGTGAAAATTCCGGGGAAATGATCTGCACGGTGGAATCTGATTGAATCCCTTTCTTAACCGGTACTTTCACCGCGGTGCTGTCGTTGATCATTTTCATGACCCACCATTGCGTTTGATCTACATTAGTCAGTAAAGCAGTTTTGGGTAACTGAATGGCATGAGGAATAACAGCACGTGTTATTTTTATTTTAGCAATTAAATTTTCAGGTAAACGTAATTGAGGGCTTATCCTGACGATGTATTGCTGGGTCTGAGAGACGGGATCAACCGAAGGCAATTTCGACACGATATTCCCGGTGATATGCTGTCCGTCTGATAAAAGAATATCGCAGGTATGGCCCGTTTTCACGTAAGGACTTAGTTCAAAAGGCACTTCCAGAATAAATGCAAAGCTGTTTTGATCCGCGATAATGCAAAGCTGTTCTCCATCCATGACATAATCGCCCTGCTGGTGATCGAGCTGGCTGATATACCCGTTTTGATTGGCTTTAACGGGAACGGAGCCTTTAAATTGCAGGGAAGAATCTATCATGATATTTCCCAGCGCATTGGCTTCTTTGGTTTTCAGGACAAATAGCAGCTCGCCTTGCCTGACGGATTGACCGGGACTCACCAGCTCTTTCTCTATGTATCCGTTTACGTTGGATTTGATAATACTTTTTTTCCTGAATACGGAAACGGCATTTAAAAAAATATTATCGGCAACCGGCCCCTGGACAATATGAGCAATAGTTACGGGAGTAATGACTTCGCCGGTTTGATCGCTGTTGTCGTCGGTTGATGGATTATTTTTACAGGAAGAAATACAGAATAGTAAACAGAATAGTAATATTACCGCGAAAGCAATAAATCCCAAAGAAGCGCCAGGACGACAGGATAATTTAACTATAGTTTTCATATATTTAATGGTTCCAATAATTCAATTGATTGATGATATGAAGCCGGTTGATATCCGCCTGGTTCAGGTTATCCTTAATGGTCAGGTAATTGTTAATGGCAATAATATAATCGGTGATCGGCACATTTCCCGTATTCAGTAATTTCTTATCCATGTCAATCAACATTTGGGCTGTGCTTAATTTTTCCTCTATTTGTCTCACTAAGTTCCCGGATTCTGTCAATTGCTGAAACAGCATAGCGCGTTGCTGATCATACTGATGGTCGAAAAAAGAAGCATAGTTATTCCGGGTGTCTTCGGCTATCTTCAGTTGCCGGTATTCGATCTTTCGCTGTTTGCCGTCATAGATGGGAATGCTCAGATTCAATCCGAAATCCGTTCCGAAATGATGATAGATAGTATTGGGCTGGGAAGATTGCATACCTGCATCTGCAAACCAGTTGATGGCGGGCTTGTACCTGGCATCAATCAAAGCTTTGTTGTTAATTATTTTCAGGCTGTCAATTGTAAATCCACGAAAAAAAACCGAATTTGATTTTGTGACAAAATCACCACCGGAAATATCAGGTGTTTGTAAGAGGGTGAAAGAAGTGTCCCGGATGCCGCAGAGATAATTGAGAGTGGCAATATCTGATCTGTACTGCATTTGCAGTTGGCTAAGCGCTATTTCCTGGGATTGCAGGGAGACCTGGAAGCTAAGATAATCCGTTTGCTTGTAAATACCGTTCTGAACTAATTTCTTAAGGATATCCTGCTGGGCGACCAACAGATCATATACTTCGCGGTTTGATAACAGTTGCTGATAACCGGCATAGGTATTTATATATTGTGAAGTAATACTTTTCTCCAGGTCGAGCCTGCTGATATGTGCGGTATTACTGATACTTTGATCCTGTAGTTCCACCCTGCGATATTGAGGTTCCAGTATTTTCCTGTTAAAAATAGGCTGTGATACGGAAAGGACCGCAGCATAATTTCCCCCGTTTGTAATGGCAGGATCATATTCATAACCGTTAATGTTGGGAACGATCATGACCTGTCCGTTCGCCAATACCTGAGGCCGGTTTGCCGCTCTGACCAACTGGCTGTCGAGGATGCCTGTTTTTATCTGATTTTGATAATCTTTCAATAAAGGGCTGTTCGATTCTCCCTGTTGCAAATAATAATGCAGGTCATGGGTCTGAGCATGTGTATAGGATAGCGTGCAGAAGAAGAGAAAGAACAAGATAATCCTTTTATAATTCCGTATAATGAACTTTGTGCGCGCCGTGCCTTTGCGGAAAAACTTTCCTTCCATATCATTAATAAAAAATGGTCTTTTCATTTATAAGATCAATACGATTGTTCCTCCAATGATCAGTAATGCCCCTGCTGCCACTTTCCACGTCAAAGGTTCACCCAAAAACAGCACAGACAATATGATCACCAATGCCAGACTTGATTTATCAATGGGCGCCACCTGTGATGCCCTGCCTATTTGAAGGGCTTTAAAGTAAAACAGCCAGGAGGCTCCTGCTGCCAGACCGGATATGACGAGAAATAACAAGTCATTTTTTGGAATGTGCTGAATATTTTTCGTTTCACCCCTGAAATAAGCGATACCCCAAACCATGATCAGGATCACAATAGTTCTGATAGCTGTGGCCAGGTCGGAATTGATATTCTTTAACCCTGCTTTGGCAAAAATGGTTGTCAAAGCGGCGAATAAAGCAGCTAACAAAGCATATATCCACCACATAATTAATAATGTTTGTATGGCCTGGAAAAAAGCCACACAAACCTAATATTATTTTTATTAATCATCTTCACCTGCTTTTAAAAAACTACCGTCGGTATCAAAAAGATAGGCTTTCCCCTTAGCATCAGCCTCGTAGCTTTTTACATGGTTTGCATCTTCATTCAGCGACGCTTCCTTCACCCGGACATGATAATGCTTCAACATATACTCCCGGATTTTCAACGGCAGCTTAGCCGGACTAATATCAGTTTCCGAACCTGCAAATTTGCCATCGGGTGTGTACATGGCGGAATGATCAAAACCCCCGGCACGCCAGTTCCCTTCAAAGTTCCCGTTTTCTTTTTCCCAGGATATATGCTTTACCGTGGGATGATCTTTTATAAAGGCAACTTTGGATGCTTCAGGTACCCTGGAGCTTGAAATGCTTTGTGCGTTTGCTTCATACACGAAAGCTGCAGCGGCAACTAATAACAATAATTTTTTCATGGTCTGAGATTTTAATAGTGATAAAATAAAAAGGCAAAGCTACAGGTGGAATCTGAAGGGAATTGGAACTTGCGCCGCGCAGGCGTCCGGCAAATGTTAACAATAACTTAATATGGCGGTAACATTCAGGTAATATTAGCGTCTTTCCTTTGCATCGTAAAACAAAAAGAAAGAATATATGAAAACTTATCTGAGACTTCACCCTGCAAAGTTGACAATGCTTTGTGCAGCCTGTTTCTTCTTGTGGACGCATGCCTCTCAGGCACAAATGCAGCAGGCTGATACCACTTTTAAACCTTACGGGAAATTATCCGGTTATGCCTTCGGCGATTATTATTATAAAGCGCATGCGGATTCCCTCAACCGGGGAGGGGCTGATCAATATACTAAAGTCCCCGAAGGAAGGAATGCTTTTCAATTCAGACGCGTATATTTGGGGTATGATTATTTTATAAGTCCTAAGTTTACGGCGCAGGTGTTATTGGCTGCAGAAGACGCCAGCGATGCGCTGCAAAGCAATAAATACGCATTTTACGTGAAATACGCGAACCTCCGGTGGAAAAACTTCTTGCCCCGCACAGATTTGGTGATAGGGCAAACTGCTACTCCCGCTTTTTCGATGAGTTCAGAGCCGGTATGGGGTTACCGTTCTGTCGAGAAAACGATCGCTGATTTGCGGAAAACACCTTCTTACGACCTGGGAGTTACGGTACAGGGTAAAATAGATGAAAAAGGGAATTTTGGTTATAACCTGATGGTGGGGAACGGGACGGGAGCCAAACCGGAAAATGATAAATTCAAGCATTTTTACGGAGATGTATATGCGAAATTGTTTGATCAAAACCTGACGATTGATCTTTATGGTGATTATGAAAGACTCAACTGGCAACAGGGCTTTCATCATGCCCGTTCCATGGAAAAGCTTTTCATAGGATATTCTTCACCGGTGATTACCGTGGGTGCGGAGGGATTTATTACCTTTTCACAAAATGACGTCACAGCGATCAATAACACAACATTGCTGCCTGATACATTAAATGGAAGGGCGACTGGACTTTCATTGTTTGTTCATGGCCCGGTTATCAAAAACAAGCTGGGGTTTTTTGCACGCATGGATAATTATAATCCCGATACAAAATATGATAATAGAGGATATTCGAAATATGCGTCTTTCAGCTCCGCTTATGAACCTAACAATAAAGAGCAGTTCATTACTGCCGGCCTTGATTTTACTCCTGTAAAGAACGTGCATCTGATGCCTAATATATGGTTCAATAAATATGCTAACCAGGGAGCCGGAGGAAGTATGAAGGATTATGATCTGGTATATCGGCTTACATTTTATTTTATTTATAAATGAGAAGAATAAAAATATTAAATCACTTTTAAAAAGCAAAAAATAACTATGACTAAAATTTCAAGATTAAAACCTATGGCTGCCGCAGCCATACTGTTAGCGGGGATTACCCTTCTCGCTGCCTGCAACGGTTCTTCGGGGAACCGGTCGGGAAATAACGCAGACAGTACGGCGCTGTCTTCCGGCAAGGATGACAACACCTTGTTGGGAGCGGGGAGCACGTTTGTATATCCTTTATTCTCCAAGCTGTTCTATGTCTATCATCAGCAGACGGGACTAAAGATCAATTACCA
>SCQT01000088.1 GCA_004322015.1 Chitinophagaceae bacterium | reverse complement strand
AATTCTTAACTTCGCCCATCTTAGTTATGTTTTTTGTGTGGTAACTCAAACATAACTTTTTTGGGTGATTCTTCGTAATCACCCAATTTTTCCCCCTATTTTACTCGGACAATAGTGATTAAAAATAAAAAACAGCTCACCCGTTTAGCCACCGGTTTGCTTTGTATCAGAGAAGATATTTATACGGAAATCAAAACAGTCGGAGATTACCAGCTGAAGGCCACTTATGTCAAAGTTTTTTGTAAAAGCAATACTTTCCTGTTGGTAATTTATGATGAAGAGGTGATAGACCAAATAGTGGAAGTAATATAGAACGCTATTGATAAAAACAAAAATCTCCATTTTAAAATTTATGTGTTCAGCAATGGTCAATACCCCTATACCGAAGAGTTTGAAGATGTGCTCCCTTATATTACCCTTTGCGCCCTGCCCGATGCTATTTATAAAGCGTATCAAAATATACTCCCCCAAAGGAAACATAGCATTTTACCTCAAATAGAAGAATCTGCCACGGAAGAAACGGAATCTTCATCGGAACAAAACCATATTCCCAATTTATTTAACCAACCTGAATCATCCCAATGATTGAATTAAAAAAATATCAAAGCGAAGCGGTAGAAGGGCTCTTGAAAGATACTTACAGTTTATTAAAGAAACCCGGAGGTCGTCTGAAGATGGTCTTTAAGGCTCCCACAGGGGCCGGTAAAACGGTTACGATGGCGGCTTATCTCAATAAGCTTTGTGAGGAATTACCCGATAAATTAGAATTGCCCCAACGGGATGCTGCTTTTATCTGGATAGCACCTAACCAGTTGCACCTGCAAAGTTTTAATGCACTGAAAAGTTATTTTTCGGAATTACGCAGCATTAAACCCATTCAGTTTGAAGATATTACCGATGGTTGTTTAAAGCCCAACGAGGTATTGTTTCTCAACTGGCAGTCGGTAAACAAAGAGGGAAATCTGTACATTAAAGAAAACGAGAGCGATAAAACATTAATCAATTATGTTAACCAGGCAAAATTGAATGACACGGAGATCATCGTCATTCTGGATGAGGCTCATTTGTTTGCTTCAAGAGGGAGAGCGGCACAGGATCTTTTACAAAAGATTTATGCCAAAATAGAAATTGATGTATCTGCTACTCCGCTTTATACCTCGGATTATGGCTATATCATTAAGAGGCAGGAAGTAGTGGAAGCAGAAATGATAAAAGAAGGAGTAAGCCTCAATCCCGCCTTAGATGCCCACATGCAACACGGAAAGCCATTAAATCAAATTCTTTTGGATATGGCTTTAAAAAAGAGGGAAGAACTTTTGGAAAGTTATAAAAAGCTGGGGGTTAATATTAATCCGCTTTTACTCATCCAACTTCCTAACGATACCCAATCGGAAAGCTCTTTGGACAATGAGATAAAAGCCGAAGTTATTCAATACTTACAGGTGAAAGACATCACTACTCAGAATAATCGGTTGGCTGTTTGGCTAAGCAATACAAAAATTAACCTGGAAGGTATAGAATCACCTGATAGTATGGTGGACGTCTTACTGTTTAAACAAGCTATTGCCTTGGGATGGGATTGTCCTCGTGCCGCAGTGTTATTGATTTTCAGAGAAATCCACCAGGAAACTTTTACTATTCAAACGGTCGGCAGAATCTTAAGAATGCCGGAACAAAAGCATTACACGGATGCAATATTGAATTACGGTTATGTATATACTAATTTGAGCCGGAATATTATTCAAATTGTGCAAGACGATATGGATTACATTGTGCAAAATAAAGCTATCCGCATTAAGGACTATAAGTCCATTGCTTTAAAATCTTATTTTATCAACACGGGTTTAATCCGTAACCGGTTAGGTTCAAAATTTAAGACCTGCCTGTATAAAGCTGCCGAAGAAGATTGGGGTGTTACTAGAGAACCTGATAAAACCGGCGGTGAAAGTCTCTTCATTTATAACGCAAACAAGTTGCAGGAGAAATTGATTGAGCTGAATGTAAGCAATATTGAAATACCCATACCGAGAGATGTAAAGATTGAAATAGAGGTGGGGTCAACGCAGGTGAACAATCTGGAACGGTTTGCCAAGACCAAATCGGAACTGGACATCCTGTTCAGGCGATTTTGTCGAAACCATGTAGGCGGGTTTGCCAAAGTTGACTCTACACCGGTCTTGGAATTTGCATTAAAATCATTCTTTGAGGATTATGTAGGAATAGATGAATTTCAGGCAGTGAAAATGATCCTTCTTGATAGCAACAATCCTCGTTTTATTGAACTCATTGATAGGGCGCTCCAAAAACAGGAAGAATTACTGAAACAAAAAGCTGCTTCATCATCCAAAACGACTGAGGAAAGTGAATGGGACGTACCTCCCGAAAGAATTTACAATGAGAATTATTCGAAAAAACCAGCCGAACTTCATGCATTAGAGCCTTTTTATGAGCAGAACAATGCAAGCAGTCCGGAAAAAGGCTTCAGTATATTTTTAGAAAAACATAGGGAGTTTATTGAATGGTGGTATAAAAATGGGGATAAGAATAAAGAAGATTTTGCAGTTACCTATAAAGACAGAGAAGGCACAACGAGGGGCTTTTATGTTGATTTTGTCATAAAATTAAAAGGTGGTAAAATATGTCTGTTTGATACCAAGACTCCCAATTCTGATGCAGAATTTTGTAGTAAACACAATGCTTTGATAGCCTATATCAGGAAGGAAAATCGAAACGGAAAAAATTTATTGGGAGGTATCATAGTCCCTAAAGAAGAAAACGTTTGGAAGTTTTGTGATAACCCCATTATAAGTGCACACGATATAACGGGATGGATTTTATTTGATCCTGCTAATATAAATTAAAACTTATAGAATTAGATATTTAGTTCTCCTTGCATTAGAAATCGTGGACTTGGCAGGATGACGTTAGAAAAAAACGTTAAAAGAATTTATATGGTTGGCGTAAAAATGAAAACAATGTACCAAACCCTAACTCCGATGATTTAGGTAGTCTATACCCAGGAGTTTGAATAGGGCGGCGGTATTTTTTGTGATTTCAGAGGTCTTCCATTCATCTTCTATCTTGAGTTTATAGATGGATTTACTGATTTCGATGAGGTCTTTGGGTGAATATTTATTGAGCTTTTTTACCATTCTCATTTTGACATAAAGCTTATGATAGGCAATCATAGCAATAAAATTAGCGGTGAGCCATCCCTCTGTTACATAGCGGTTCTGCATATACATGATATCCGCCTGGAGGAAATTCTTATAGGAATCAAAGACCAACTCTATCTCATTTCTCTGCTTATAAGCCTGGTAAATCTCTTCGCACGATTTGTCAGATTCTATATGGAACGTAAAGGTCAACGTTCCAAAACCGGTTAATTTCTTTTCAAATTTATCACTGGTGTACAGCTCGGGCAGGGTAGCTATCCGACCCACATAATCGGCTTCTTCTTTTGCCCTCAACCCTTCATCCAAAAAGGTAATAAAATCATCCCCCTCTCTTTTGTATTTATAATACCAAACAATCCTTTGTTTGTAAATAAAATAAGACAGATGCCGCTTGAAGTTGGCTTTGCGGAGGGGTTTAAAATCAATAAGCGTATTATTCCTGTGTAAGGGCACAATGTATTGCAACTTTAATTTCTTCATCATCTTGACATTATCTTTACTATAGAATCCTTTGTCTGCTATGTAAATAACGTTTTCAACTTTCATCTCCTCTACACATAAGGCCATAGACTTTATATCTGTTATATTCCCATTTATCAGCCGGTAATAAACCGGTTTTTGCATTTTAGCAGAAAACAAATACATCAGCCTTATCTGTTTCTCGAAGTCAAAATCAGGATTGTATCCTTTGGCATTTACTGTTGTGTAATCTTGCGATGTTGACCACCAATCTTGCGATGTTGACCACCCTTTAAGGAAGTAGGATAATCTGGGGCATATTAGTCAGATATTTTATAAGGTCATTTGTTTATACAAAAATAA
>SCQT01000087.1 GCA_004322015.1 Chitinophagaceae bacterium | reverse complement strand
TTGCCCATTGGAAACTTGGCTCGAAACCCCATGGTTTGATAATAAGAGCCGTGTAATGCGAGAGTATTACGCACGGTTCCGTGAGAATCTTGGGCTGAGATGCTCAGGTTTACTCGACAATACTCCGGAGAAGATCTGATATCGAATTCCCCTCCTTATGGAGGGGAATTTTTTTAAATTTGTGAAATTGACGTGCATGAAAATAGTACTTTTTACGTGTTTGGGTTTGTCGTTGATATTCTTGAGCTGTAAACATCGGGGCTACTCCCCCCCCTCTCATCCTTTATTTGAACAACTTCCTCCTTCGGTTACCGGTATTCATTTTGAGAATAAAGTCGTTCCCACTCCTGCGTTTAATGTTTTTAATTATCGTAACTTCTATAACGGCGGAGGTGTCGCTATCGGAGATGTAAATAACGATGGGTGGGCCGATATTTTTCTGGTTTCCAATATGGGTGACTGCAAGCTGTACCTGAATAAAGGCCGCTGGCATTTCGTGGATGTGACTAAAGAATCAGGATTAGATATTCGTAAAGGATGGTGTACCGGTGTGGCAATGGCGGATGTCAACGGAGACGGATTGCCGGATATTTATGTTTGCCACTCAGGCTATCTTCCCGGAGATAACCGGAAGAATCAGTTGTTTATTAATTTAGGAGTTGATAAAAATGGTATTCCTCACTTTAAAGATGAAGCAGAAAAGTATGGCCTTGCCGATCAGGGATTGACGACGGATGCCATATTTTTCGATTATGACGGCGATGGTGATTTAGATTGCTTTATGTTGAATAACAGTTTCCGTGCTATCGGGACTTTTGCAAATGATAGTCATCTGCGCAATGTGCGCGACAGTTTGGGAGGAGACAGGCTCTACCGGAATGACCATGGTCATTTTACAGACGTAAGTGATTCAGCGGGTATTTATGGCAGTGTCATCGGATTCGGATTAGGCGTGAATGTAGCTGACCTGAATGGCGATATGTGGCCGGATATTTATGTTTCCAATGATTTTTTTGAGAAAGATTATTTGTATATCAATCAACGTAACGGCAAATTCGAAGAAGCTTCTGATCAGGAACTGGGTCACATAAGCCAATCTTCCATGGGTGGAGATATTGCGGATATTAACAATGATGGATTGATGGATATTTTTACTACTGATATGCTTCCGGAGAGTGATTATCGTTTGAAAACCGTTTCTCAATTTGATGATTATAAGTATGATAATGCGAAATTAAAAAATAATTATTTCCATCACCAGTTTATGGCCAACATGCTTCAGCTCAATAACGGCGACAGCACGTTCAGCGAGATAGGTGAATTGGCCGGAGTGTCTGCTACGGACTGGAGCTGGGGCGCCTTAATTTTCGATTTTAATAATGACGGCCGGAAAGATATTTTTGTAAGTAACGGCATTTATCGTGATGTAACTAACCAGGATTTCCTCGACTATTTTTCTAATGCTGCCAATATGCAAAGGGCGATGGAAACCAAGTCCTTTAATTTCGAGCAATATGAGCAGAAGATACCTTCGGTCCCAATTGCGAATTATGCGTTTGTGAATCAACACAATCTCCGTTTTAAAAATGAAGCCTATCCATTAGGGCTTGCCATGCCTGCTTTCAGTAACGGCGCCGCTTACGGCGACCTGGATAATGATGGCGACCTGGATCTCGTAGTTAATAATGTGAATGGACCGCCTTTTATCTATCGCAATATGACCAGTGAAAGGCTTCATCACAGTTTTCTGCGGATAAAGCTGAAAGGAAAAGGAATGAATACCTTCGGTATAGGCGCCAAAGTGACCTGTTATGGCGGAGGACAACAATTTATGCAGGAAGAAATGCCGCAGCGCGGATTTGAATCGAGCATGGATCCAACATTGGTTTTTGGCTTAGGTAAATTAAAACAATTGGATTCAGTGGTAGTGATTTGGCCCGGACCTGACTGGGAAATGCAAACGCTCAAAAATGTAAAAGCAGATCAGACGCTGACACTAAATCAGAAAGATGCTAAAGGACATTTTATATTTCAGCCACCGGTTTATCATCCGCTATTCGAGCCGGCAGATCATCTGATTGTGGGGGATATTACACACAGGGAAGATCAGTACAATGATTTCCAAAGGGAGCGATTGATGCAAAGTATGTTATCCACGGAAGGTCCTAAAATAGCAGTAGGTGATATTAATGGGGATGGCAGGGAAGATTTTTTTATCGGAGGCGCGCGTGATGATAGGGGAAAAGTATTTATACAATTGCCGGACGGGAGATTTACACGTATTCCCGAACCGGCTTTAGATAAGGATAGCCTGTATGAAGCAATAGGAGCGGCTTTTGCGGATATTGACAAAGACGGGAAACAGGATTTAATCATTGCTTCAGGAGGGAATGAAGACCAGATCGGAGCTTCTCTGTTGCGTCCCAGGGTATATCTCAATGACGGACACGGGCATTTTACCCGTGATGAAAATGCCATTCCTCCTGATGTTTCCGTCAATGCCTCCTGTGTGAAAGTGTGTGATTATAACGGGGATGGTTATCCCGATATATTTTTAGGCGGAAGAGATGTTCCGGGATCTTACGGGTTAACACCCAAGTCTTATTTGCTCGTCAATGACGAACACGGACATTTTAAAGATGAAACAAATGAACTGGCGCCGGGACTGCAAAATATCGGAATGGTAACAGATGCCTGTTGGGCAGATGTGGACGGCGATGGTAAACCGGATCTGATTGTTGTGGGCGAATGGATGCCGATCACGATTTTTAAAAACATGGGTGGAGGCAGACTGAAAAAATGGATTGAAATACCCAGGAGTAACGGGTGGTGGAACTGTATTCAGGAAGCCGATATTAATGGCGATGGTAAACCGGATTTTATTATCGGTAACATAGGACTAAATTCTAAGTTTAAAGCCGATGCCACTCATCCCGTGCAGTTGTATGTAAAAGATTTTGATAATAACGGGACGATAGATCCCATTTATACTTTGTACAAAAGCGATGGTAAGTCTTATCCTTTCGCCTTAAGGAATGATTTGCTGATGCAAATCCCTTCCTTACAGAAAAAGTTCCCACATTACAGTGATTATGCCGGAAAAACCATTCAGCAAATCTTTACGCCGGAACAATTGAAAGGAGCCATCGTCCGGAATGCCTATGATATGCCGACTTCTGTTTTGATCAATAAAGGAAATGGTAAATTTGAACTGAAACCTTTGCCGCTGCGTGCGCAGTTTTCTCCGGTGTATGCCATCTACGCCGGCGACATGGATGGGGACGGAAAAGTGGATTTGTTCTTAGGCGGAAATATGTATTCCGTAAAACCTCAGGTGGGAAGATATGATGCCAGTTACGGCGTATTCCTGAAAGGTGATGGTAAAGGGAATTTCAAATACCTGACTCCCGAACAATCGGGATTATTTGTGAGAGGAGAAGTCAGAGATGTAAAGGAAATTGACGGACCAAACGGAAAGAAATTTTTACTCGTTGCCAGAAATAATGATAAAGTGTTGTTGTTTGAAGAGAAGTAAAATCTATATTATCTTTTTGTGTGTGCTATGTTCCTGCCATAAAAAGGAAACACTCTTTACTTTATTAACGCCCGATCAAACGAGGATTCATTTTGAAAACAAGAATGTAGATACTGGTTCCCTCAATATTCTGGATTATCTCTATTACTATAACGGGGGCGGAGTAGCGCTGGGCGATGTGAACGGAGACGGATTGGTGGATATTTATGTTACTTCCAATACCGGAGGCAATAAATTATATTTAAATGAAGGTAATTTTAAATTTAAAGATGTAACTAAAGAAGCAGGTGTTTGCGGACGAGCAGGATGGACCACCGGTGTCACGATGGCAGATGTAAACGGGGATGGCAGATTAGACATTTATGTCTGCACCGTGGGAGGGTATAAAAATTTCAAATCTCATAATGAACTTTTTATCAATACGGGAAATGATAAAAACGGCGTTCCTGTTTTTAAAGAGGAAGCTCATCAATGGGGAATTGACGATACCGGATTTTCCACTCAGGCTGTGTTCTTCGATTATAATCATGACGGAAAGCCGGATATGTTTCTACTGCAACATTCGGTTCACTCCTTATCTAATTTTGGCGATACTTCCTTACGGCATGTTTATAGCGTGGTGAGCGGCGGAAAACTTTACCGGAACGATGGCCATCATTTTACGGATGTAACTAAACAGGCAGGAATTATCAGCAGCGCATTGGGATTCGGATTGGGAGTTACGGTCGGCGATCTGAACAATGACGGCTGGCCTGATATTTACGTGTCCAATGACTTTCAGGAAAATGATTATTATTATTTGAATAATGGCAATGGGACGTTTACTGAAGTGAACGGAAATGCTTTCGGTCATGAAAGCCGTTCTTCGATGGGAAACGATATAGCAGATTTTAATAATGACGGTTGGTTAGATATCATCACGCTCGATATGTTGCCGCAGGATGAAAAAGTATTAAAATCCACTGCCACCGATGATCCGGAGGATGTGTATGAATACAAGAAACATTATGGATTTACGGATCAGTATGTCAGGAACTGTTTGCAGATGAATACCGATGGCGGAAAGCGTTTCAGCGAAGTAGGGTTAATGACAGGTGTGGCAGCCACCGATTGGAGCTGGTCGCCGCTGATGGCGGATTTTAATAATGACGGCATCAAAGATTTGTTCATTTCCAACGGAATCAAACGAAGGGAAAACGATCTCGATTATATCAACTATATTTCCAATGATACGGTTGCTTTTCAGTTACAGGCCACGCGCAACCTGGATCAGCAGGTGATCAGCAAAATGCCTGAAGGTAAAGTGCATAATTACATGTTTGAAGGCACGAAGAGTATGATCTTTAAAGATGTTTCTTCAGCGTGGGGATTTTCTGCACCCACTTTATCCAATGGCGCTGCTTATGCAGATTTGAATAATGACGGCAACCTGGATCTGGTGGTGAATAATATCAATGCACCACTGGCTATTTACAGGAACAATACCAGAGCGCTGACGCATCGTCATTATATTAAAATTGAATGCAAAGGTGATGACGGAAATACCTTTGGCATTGGCGCTAAAATACTTTTAATAAATCACGGGAAGCTTCAATATAACTATGTGAAGACTACCTGCGGTTTTCAGAGCAGCATTGATCCTTCTGTTTTTTTCGGATTAGATAAAGATACTGTGATAGATACCTTATTAGTCATCTGGCCCAATCAGAAATCGCAATTGCTGCAACAGGTGAAAGCAGATCAAACCTTAGTGCTGGAAGAACAGCATGCCCATTCAACGATCAATCTTTTACCGCATGCCGTTGATAAAAATAAGGCAGCTTTTGCGGATGTTACTGACAGCATGCACATCCCCTACAAACATAAAGAAGATGCCTTTGATGATTTTAAATTCCAGCATTTAATTCCACACAAAGTTTCTACCGAGGGTCCCAAAATTGCTGTGACCGATGTGAACGGAGACGGCTTACAGGATTTTTATGTTTGCGGCGCCAAAGGTCAGCCTGGAGAATTATTTATGCAGCAACCGGACGGGAAATTTATTCGTGCCTCCGAGCCGGCCTTCGATGCAGACACACTGAGCGATCAGACAGATGCCATTTTCTTTGATGCTAATGGAGATGGTTACCCCGATTTATACATAGTTAGCGGCGGTAATGAAGTCGAAGGGAAAAACCCGGCGCTGTTAGACCATCTGTATCTGAATGACGGCAAAGGTCATTTTACTTTGGCAAAAAATCCACTGCCTGTTTTTTATGGAAGTAAATCCTGTGCCGCAGCAGCAGATTATGAGGGGAACGGACATACGGATTTATTTGTAGGCGGAAGGGTGGTTGCAGGTGATTACGGCGCCATTCCGGAATCCCATTTGCTGATCAATGACGGGCACGGGCGTTTTAAAGATATGACCGGTGAACTGGCTCCGGGATTAAAACATATCGGGATGGTAACGGATGCCGTATGGACTGATTTTGACGGAGACGGCAAAAAAGATTTGATATTGGTAGGTGAATGGATGCCAGTTACCTTCTTTAAAAACATGGGGGGGGGCAGATTAAAAAATGTAACGGCTCAGATGAATTTACCCAACACAAACGGATGGTGGCGAACGATTAAAGTAGCGGACGTGAACGGCGACGGGAAGCCTGATCTGTTATTGGGAAATTACGGCATCAACTCCAAACTGGCGCCAATCGGTCCCGATTATCCGTTGAAACTTTATGTCAGCGATTTCGATCATAATGGTACTCCCGATCAGATTTTAGCGTACGCAAAAAACGGGAAATATTATACCTTTTTGGGAAAGGATGCTTTACAAAGACAAATGCCTTCTCTGATTGGGAAAAAATATACCTCCTATCATGCTTTTGCCGGGCAAACGGTGGAACAGATTTTTGGAAAAAGCCTTCAGGAAACCAAAGTATTAAATGCTTATACTTTTAAATCCATGCTGCTGCTGAATGAAGGTAAGGGGCATTTTATAGAAAAACCGCTTCCGTTTGCTGCCCAGGTAGCGCCTGTTTATTCTTTTGAAACAGGAGATTTTAATCATGACGGTAAAATGGATGTCTTGGTGGGCGGGAATTTTTACGGCGTTATTCCTTATGAAGGACGTTATGATGCGAATGATGGTGTAGTCCTTTACGGAAACGGGAAAGGAAATTTCAAAGCAGCATGGCCCTGGCAAACCGGTTTTTACCTGAAAGGAGAAGTGAGAGATATAAAAACAATTCAAACTAAGAAAGGCGCTTACATATTAGTGGCAGGGAATAATGACAGCTTGCAGGTGTTCATGAACAGATGATGATTGTTTTCAATTAATAGATTAACTATTCGGATAAATGCAGGAATTTCGGGTGACCTTATTAACCTTAGTAGCATGGGTAAGAACTAAATTATTAAGACCTTATTACCTTCTTATTCTCTCTCGTCTTCAGAAAATAAGGTAATAAGGTCGGCGCCTATAGTTGGATTCACTTTTCTACTAAGGTTTTTACCTTTTTTCCGTTTAATAGCCTAAAATCTAAATTTATATTTCAACTACTTGCACTTATACGGATAATCATTAAAAAATGGATTTTTCATATCCTCTCTCCAATCCCATATAACCTGTTAATGCTCGAGCCTCTCCCAACATAACCACAGCCGATTGGGATACTTTACCGTTTAAAGACTACGCAGGTTACAAACTCCAGCCGCTCAATAAAAGCTATATTAATACCGGTATTTTATATGACCGGATGCTTCCATTGCCCGCTTAGATAACTACCCTTTAATACAGTCCCTTCTGGTACTATTTGGTTGGATTGGATGAATGGTACCTGCCTCGCGTCAGCTCATAAATATTTCAACTAAAAAATATTTTTGAATCGTAAATCATCTTTATAATTTTAACATATTAAAAATCACTATTGTCCGACTAAAATAATTGAAAAAGGAGAAAAAAAAAGGATGGCCCAGTAAGAACCATCCAAAATAGTTATGTTTGAGTTACCACACTTAAACAGTAACTAATGGGCGAAGT
>SCQT01000086.1 GCA_004322015.1 Chitinophagaceae bacterium | reverse complement strand
ATTCTTAACTTCGCCCATCTTAGTTATGTTTTTTGTGTGGTAACTCAAACATAACTTTTTTGGGTGATTCTTCGTAATCACCCAATTTTTCCCCCTATTTTACTCGGACAATAGTGATTTGCAATGTTAATTTATCGCTTATAATTCTTTTCACTAATAACCAACACATCAGCAGGCCATTCTTTCTTTACCAGATAAAGATTGTATTCTGCCAGCTCATTTTTCAACAAGGAAAGGTTCATAACCGCTTCCCTTTTAAAAACAATATCAATTTTGCCCGTATAACCAGTTCCATCCATAAAAGGGGTGGGCAAGGAATTGGCATAAAAAGGTTGCAATTTTTGGAGTATTTGCTTAAATGTGTAATTGTGAAAATAACACTCTGTATCTCCCGCAGCACTGTTTATATTGGTATCTATAGTCCCTCCTTTACTTTGGAGACTATTAATATTCCCTCTTTTCACTAAAACCAAGCACACTATCTTACGTTTTTCAACTTTTGCGTCCACATTAAAGTATCTTTTTAAGTCTTCTTGCATATATTGATAAAGCCTGCCCGACTGTGAAGATGGTATTTTAAGCTCATAATAGTAATCATTTTTAGCAGCCCATTGATCAAAATTACCCATATTTTTTGGATAGAGATACTTCGATTTATCTCTCACTTCCAATACTACTGTATTCGTGGGGTCGAAATTATATTTGGCTCCTTCACTGTATGCGAGCTTGAATAACCTTGCAATAGAGGCGCTGTTAATAAATATACGATCGGCCTCAATCATGCTTCCCACCTGTGTTGGAATATGACGCATAATATATGAATAATACAATGCCCGATTAACCCATCTTCCATTTCCTTCAGCAATGACAGGTACATTAAAGTTGAAATCCAGAACTTCTTTTTTCTGTTTTAATGAAGGTAGATTCCCATTCAAAAAGTCTCTTATGGTTTTCTCATTAGTATTGTATCCTGCTGTGATATAACGTACGACCCTGTTACTATCTATCCATACATGCAAGGGAAAGGCATTATGAGGAAAGAAACCTGCTAAAATGGTATCGGACGTAATAAGAGGAAGGTCTGGCATTTTTATTTTAGGCCTTTTTGAAAAAAAATGCAACGTTGAATCTGTGCTTTGAGCATTTACCAGAATAATCTGTATTTTATCATTCCATTCCTTTTGCAAGGCTTCCATCTCTGGGAAAGCAGCAATGCAGGAAGCACATCCGGGACTCCAAAAATCCAAGATGATCAATTTGCCCCTGAAATCGGATAAGTTTAGTTTATCTCCTTTATAATTAAGCACATGACCTAATTCGACATTAGGGCAATGTTGCCCTATTTTCACTTCTTGTCCATATAAAGGGAAAAAAGAAATAAATATTTCTATAATTAATAATCCACAGAATTTAGTTTGTGATAGCATTTTATTCAACATTTTGATTTTAAATGAACCTTTTTTTATGTATGCTTTTATTAGAATATAACTGATAACTTATTTCAGTAACCGGCGTTTTGTATTAATGCAGGATTGGATTGTATTTCAGCTTCCGGTATTGGATATAAAGCGTCTGTGGAATTCCATCCGGTTTTTTCTACACTCATTACTTGATTCAGCCGGTTCGTACGTCTTAAATCAAACCAACGGTGTCCC
This sequence comes from Chitinophagaceae bacterium, assembly GCA_004322015.1. Classification (GTDB taxonomy): domain Bacteria; phylum Bacteroidota; class Bacteroidia; order Chitinophagales; family Chitinophagaceae; genus FW021-bin31. Next base: position 6,030 of record SCQT01000086.1, on the reverse strand, counting down.
CATTCGCAGAATAGTTCTACCCGACGTTCCTGTTCTATAGCTGATAATAAAGATGCTTTGTCATTAGCAGGAGTATCTTTTAGACCTGCCCGGTTACGAATAACATTCAAATTATTCTCTGCTCCTAGTATATCTCCTTCGTTTGCTTTTGCTTCTGCAGCTATCAAATATTGTTCGGCTAAACGCAGTACTACATTACATTCAGTAACATCAGAATTAAGTGCTACTTTATATTTGTATGGATAATAATAAATCTGATAGTTTATTTCGCTGCTATCAATCCAATCTTCTTTTCGAATGTCCCCGGGTTCAAAGGATGCCAATAAATGAGTACTTAACGAATATCTTGGAATAACGCTTGAAGAATAAGGAATAAAGGTATATCCCTCTGCAGTATTGAAGCCGGGAGAAACAGGGATTAGTTGCCAGATAGTTTCTGAACTTCCTTTTAGAAAAACACTTTGGGGATTATTTTCTAGCGAATATGCGCCCGACATAATTATTGCTGTAGCGGCTGAATCAGCTTTACTCCATTGCTGTTGATACAAATATACCCTGGCAAGTAAGGCTATGGCAGCCCATTTATTCGGTCTTGCCCGGTCCCCGGTTACGTAATCTGTAGTAAGTAGTTTAGTGGCATTTTGTAAATCGGATATAATTTGCCCATACACTTTAGCCTGAGGGGTACGAGGCATTTTTTCATTTGACTTATAGTTGATAGCTAATTCCAGAGGAACATCGCCATATAAATTGGTCAAATAAAAATAACAAAACGCTCTCATAAAACAGGCTTCTCCCAATAATTGATTTTTTGTCGCGAGACTTATGGCATCACCACTATTGGACAAACCTTCCATGATGGCATTGATTTGATAAATATAAGCATACCCCCTTGCCCATAAATTGGCATTGATGGCATTGTCAGGCAATATGGAGTTCTTAGCGAATGGCTGTGTATTCGAGCCTGTATTTGTATTATATATCGCATCTGCGCTCAGTCCAGGATATAGGCTCATTGCCCCATTTAACAAAGTCATATTTCCACTCATTATTTGAGCATATAATCCGTTGATAGCCGATATTGCAGTGGCGTCAGCTTTAAAAACTGTGGCGGTAACAACTTTATCTTTAGGAGGCGGTATTTCTACAAATTTTTTGCAGGCTGTGGCGAGATTTAAAATTAAAATGATAGCTATTAAAAATGGTTGACGGAGTAAACCATAAAATATCCTGCGGATAAAATTTATTGAGTCTCTATATGCGAAAGTGTTCATAACAAAATTTTTAGAAGGTGAATTGAATACCTAAAACGAGTGATTTAAGAGGAGGAAGGGAATAAAAATTTTGTGTCTCAGGGTCGGATCCTGCATATCGGGTAATTGTCATAAGATTTTGTCCTTCCGCATAAATACGACAAGATTCCAGATGTGCCGGTTTGATCCATGAGCCGGGCAGGTTATAAGAAAGTGAAATGTTTTTTAACCGGATAAAAGAAGCGTTACTATAAATGCCATCTGAGGCAGTCAGATAATATTGTGCCAGATACGCTGATCCATAACCCTGGCTGAATTGCTGCACATCAGTCTTGTCACCCTGTTTTCTCCATCGTGCCAATACTTCTACAGGCTGATTATACATCGTTCCCGGCATATTGATAGCGGCCTTATAATTTTGTCCTAGCTGTTTTCTGAATGCAAAGAAGAAACTTAACTGTAAATTCTTAAAGTTGACGATATTGTTAAACCCGCCGTAAAATTTAGGATCAAGAGAGCCATTCACTCTGAAATCACTTGAATTTATTTTCCCATCTTTATTGATATCTTCAAAATGATATGACCCCGTAGATGGATCTACGCCTAAATAATGATAATTGTATAATAAATTTAAAGGCTGGCCAATTACATATTTGTAAAAATAACTTGATTGTGCAATATCCGGGAAGGCTAATAATTTATTGTGTGGTAGTGTTAGGTTAACAGAACTTATCCAGCTAAAGCCATTATTATTTAAAATATTAACCGATAAAATCCCTTCCCATCCGGTATTTTGTACTATGGCAGGGAAATTTTTTATGATACTTTTAAAACCTGTTTGTGAAGGAAGCCGATATTGTATTAATTGATTACTACTTCGATTCCTGAAATAGGAAATAGTAGCCATAATACGGTTCTGCAGAAACCCCAATTCAAGAGCCCCTTCTAATTTACGGTTAACCTCCCAGCTATAGTCAGGATTGAAAAGTGCTGTAGGAGTAATGCCGGGATTATTTTGATATGGGAAATTAGTAGCGCTCCAGCTATCCAGGTACTGATAATCTCCTATCTGATCATTTCCGGTTGTCCCATAGCTCCCCCTTAGTTTCCCAAAGCTTATATAAGAGAACTTCCTTTGTATAAAAGAAGTATTTGAAAAAATCCATGCAAGACCTGCTGCAGCAAAATTAGCAAATTGCCTACCGGGTCCAAAACGGCTCGAACCATCTCTGCGGCCTGACAGATTGATAATATACTTATTATTCCAATCATAATTGATTCGGCCAAAAATAGCCTCATACCTGTACTGGCTGTAATTATTGGTAGCATCTATAGAAGATGCGGCGCTGACAGACTCCAATAAAGCATCGCTGGTATATCCGCTGGCTTCTAAAAGCATGCTACTATTTAATACTTGTTGAAAGGTTGTTCCAATAAGAACATTCAAAATTCCTTTGCCGATCTTTTTTGCATAATCTATTTGGGGCTCAACAATCCAACTTCTGATCATACTGTTACCAAATGAAGAATATCCCTGCGGTTGATATGCCGGATTCTGTGAAGCGGCGGGCAAAAGGCTTATTTCGTTTACCCACATGGCATTATATCCTAGGCTGGCTTTTAAAGAGAGTCCGGGCAACACTTTGTAATTCAATAGCAGGTTATTTAAGAGATTATCAGTTTCAGCCTTATAGGTATTTAATAAGTAAGCAAGTGGATTATCAAAGGTTACACCTCCCTGTTGCCAGTTCAACTTCCCTGTGCTATCAAATAAAGGAGGCAAATCTGGCGGAAGCGTTATATCCCCTTCTAGATTATTAGCAATTAAATTATTCTTATCAGAAGAATAAATAGCGGAAAATGTGGCATTGAATTTACCATTTATTGAATGATGGTTTAAATTAATGTGCCCCGTACCGCGATTATCGGCCATATCTCCCGGAAATACAGTAGTTTCCCGGTGGTAGCTTCCACCGATAAAATATTGAGTAGTAGAGCTACCGCCTGACATAGAGATCTCAGCATCCATAGTATGAGCAGTCCCGCCCGTCAGTAGCTTTTGAAAATCTGTATATCTTGAAGTGTCCCATACAAGCAGATCCGGCGCATCATAGATTCCAGGCGCTTCGCCATCATTATAATAAGCTTCCTCCCGCATCTGCAAATACTGCTTCGTATTCAGCATATTCATAGTGCGTGTAACTTTACTTATCCCTGCATATACATTGACATTGAAGACAGTTTTGCCAGTTTTCCCTCTTTTTGTTGTAATCAGAATAACTCCGTTAGCACCTCTGGAACCATAAATTGCAGTAGCATCTGCATCTTTGAGAATCTCTATGCTCTCAATGTCAGAGGGATTAATACTATTCAACGGACTTAATCCTAAGGTAGTGCCTGTAGGAGTCGCAACAGAGACCATTTGAGTTACAGAGTTATTGCCCGGTGCAAAAGGAACTCCATCAATAATAAATAACGGCTCAGAGCCTTGTGCTATCGAATTCTGTCCTCTTATCTGTACTTTAAAAGAAGAACCGGGTACGCCATTACTTTGCGTCACCAATAACCCGGGTACTCTGCCTTCCAAGGCAGCCAACGGATTAGAGACAGGCTGTTGCGCTATCTCTTTGGCTGTAATCGTGCTGATGTCGCCGGTGTTCAGCCTTCGCGTCGTAGTACCATAAGCCATGATAACCGTTTCATCAAGACGGTTAGCTTGTTGCTTCAAGGTTATTGTAATCTCTGTTCGACCCTTGAACGATATTTCCTGTTTCTGATAACCGATGCTTGAAATGACGAGAGTTGAATTTTCATTTACATCATTCAGCGTAAATATTCCCTGGTCATTAGTGATGGTTCCATTGGCAGTACCTTTTATAGATATGGTTACTCCTTGAAGAGGAGTGCCTTGTTCATTGACCACCTTCCCTGTGACAGAGTTGGTTTGAGAATGTGCGAGTTGCACAATGCAAAGGCTGACGAAGAAAAGTAAGGCTCCTTTTATCCGCATCAGTTTTTTAAAGTATAAGAGTGATTTCATGTTCATTAGTTTTTTAGGTGAATAAAATCATGGAAGGCGAATGCCGAATTCCTTAGTCTCCGGCTGCAGGCATTCATTATTTCTGCATACCTGGTAGGTGATGCTGCCGATTACGCTGGCGGGAACAGGGTTTTTTACTTTCACTTGTTGTACAAAATCAACCTGTCCTTTATATTGCCAGGCAGAAATGCCTAAAGAGGCGATGGTATCCTTTTCAAGGTTGCCTATTTCTTTAGTTTTCCCTTCCAGGGAGATGATAGCATCCGTGTGGAATTTGATGGCGGTTGGAATAGCAATGGCATCGGGTGGCTGATGTTGCGAATACAAATGCCAGCCGGGCTGAATAAGGGCAGTGATATACAAGTCGTAAGTATTATCTGAAATCCTTTTGGCATGGTATTGCCAGCTTACGGGAGACGGTGCAAAACCTGTTTGGACCGGTTCCGGTTTCTCCTGGGCATGGAGGCCTGCTAACGCGCATACCACCCCTGTTATGAAAAGTATGAGTTTTTTCATGGTGATTTTGCTTTGGTGAAATAAAAAATGGGATTCAGATATAATGAACGGGAGCATTATATCATCTCCCGCTTCATTTATCAACCAAAAAATAAGTTGAAAATTAGATTGGATTACGTGGCTTCTTAGCCCAATTACTTTGAAGCAGGTACAATTCGTGGTTTTGGTAATATGCATGCATAGCTAAAGGGATTAGCTTGATTACAATATTTATTAACTACCAGTTGTAAGTGAAACCTGCCAGAAGACAATTACGAGAGGTACAAACAAAAAGGCGCAGGTACTCACTTACCGATTTTGGGTACATAGGAGAACCCGCCCACGAATAAGTGAGCCCACGCCTAAACGTGAGCTCTCACCTATTGTCTCATGGGCTTTGAAATTCCTAGGTTTCAAAATCGAGACTCTAAGCGAATAGCTTCAAATTAGTTTATTGAAGAATCGCAAAAATAATATTAAAAAAACTCTCTACACTAATACTCATATTCTTTTGTTCTGGCAAATATAATCAATAGTTATTAATTAATAGGATTCAATTAATGTGGTATTAATAAAGAGTAATGTATAAGATGGATTTTATTTTATTTTACTCATGGTTTCTAAGAAAAATATCAAGACATCCGGTAAAGAATTTGATGATTTTCTAATAGATATTGGGAAAAAATTGAAAAAATACAGATCGGCAAAAGGTTATACCAGCTATGAGCAGTTTGCCTTTGATCATCATATTGGGAGGGCCCAATATGGAAAGTATGAACGTGGTACTGAAGATATGAGGTTGAGTACTTTATATAGGATATTGAAAGATTTGGACATGACATGGGAGGAGTTCTTTAGAGAGTTGAAATAGGTGACTAATAATGTCGAGCATTTAAATTAGTTTCCATCTCCATCCCAGGTTTTTCACAAAAGTTCCAGAGTTTATTATCATAGCACATATCAATTTTTGATTGAACTTTGCAGAAAAAGAAGAATCTGAACGTGAGACAAAATCATTTCGTTTTTTGTTGTAAATTTGAAGCTATGAAAACATCTGAAATTGATACTGTAATAGTGAACGGATATTTTGAGCTTTTAGGTAATCTTAGCCTAACCAATAAGCTAGTGTAATGTCATACGTACAATGACGTATAAAAGGTTTAACTTTGTACGAAAAGGTCATGAAAAAGTACAAAGTAACCTTGAAGTTAAAAGAAAGGGAAGGACTATTAGCGATTATTA